>JBHHYQ010000147.1:0-2996 GCA_046757595.1 Candidatus Omnitrophota bacterium | reverse complement strand
CCTGGATAAGGCAAAGGAGATAATCGATAAGGTGGCCCGGGGTATCCGCGCGGGAGATTTTTCCGCCCGGCCCCGTTATCGTTCCTGCGCCTACTGCGCCTACAACCACATCTGCCCCCAAAAAAGTTAAGTTGATATTTGCGGTTCAACCGCAAATATCAACTTAACTTTTTTGCCGATAAAGATGCGCGAAGGAAAAATGAATATTGCCGTTATAGCCGTTACCGATCGCGGAAGAGGCATCGCCAAAAGGATACAAAAAGAGATCGCCGGGGCCCGGGCCTATTTCCCGGGCGGGGGAAGGCTTAGCCTCCTCATCCGTAGGCTTTTCGGCGAGTATCAGGGGATCGTCTTTTGTATGGCCGCGGGGATTGCCGCGCGCGGCATCGCCCCCTGCCTGAAAAACAAATATAGCGACCCGGCAGTAGTGGCCGTAGACGACGCGGGAGAATGCGTATTGAGCCTGCTCTCCGGACACGAGGGTGGGGCGAACGATCTAGCCGTCAGGATTGCCAATGTCTTAGGGGCCTATCCGGTAATTACCACAGCCTCAGAGGTGAATAAAAAGATAATCCTGGGCATCGGATGTCGCAGAGGGGTAAACAGCCCAGAGATAGCCCAGGCGATTGATTACGCCCTCAAGAGGATCAAAAGGCCGTTGCGCAGCATACGTTACATCGCTACGATAGATATAAAAAAAGATGAGCCGGGTTTGAGGCAGGCCTGTAAAGACTTAGGGTTAACCCTGCGCATTATCTCTTCACAGGCGATAAAAAACTTTGCCGGGGGATATCGACGTTCGCGGTTTGTACGTAGCAAGATTGGCGTAGATGGAGTAAGCCAACCCTGCGCCCTGGTCGCAGCGATGAACAGAGGAAGGTTGATTCTGCCTAAGGTAAAGCTGGGGCGAGTGACCGTAGCCGGGGTGCAATTATGAACGGAGCAATCGTTTATGTCGTCGGGATTGGCCCGGGGGGGAAGAACCATCTTAGCCCCCGGGCCAGGGCGGCAATAAAAAAATCGCAGATAGTCGTAGGTTATTCGACTTATATCGCCCAGCTAACAGGGTTGCTCGCCGGCAAAAGGATTATCCATGCGGGGATGACCCGAGAGCTGGAGCGCGCTGCTGCGGCGCTGGAGCAGGCGCGCCGTGGCGCCTGCGTTGCCCTGGTTTCCGGAGGGGATGCCGGCATTTATGGTATGGCCGGGCCGGCCCTGGAGAGCCTGAGGCAGGATGACGATATACGAGTGGAGGTTATTCCCGGAATTACCGCTTTGTCCGGCTGCGCGGCATTGTTGGGGGCGCCAATCATGAATGATTTTGCCGCAATCTCCCTAAGCGATTTATTGACCGGGAGAGCGGTTATGGAACGCAGAATAAAATACGCAGCCCAGGGAGACTTTGTAATCGTATTTTATAACCCCAAAAGCAAAAACCGCGCAAGGCCGTTGTTGCGCGCCCGGGATATCCTTCTGCGCCATAAATCATCTCAGACAGTAGTAGGGATAGCGCGTAACGCCACACGGGGCGAAGAAAAAAAAATGATTACGGATTTGCAAAACATGTTTTCTTTTGCAGAGATAGATATGGCCACTACGATAATCGTGGGCAACTCTCAAACTTATGTCAAGATAACCAAAAATGAGAAATATATGATCACCCCGCGGGGATATAAATTCGCCTCGCCCTCCACAAACGCGAGGGAATATAATGTGGGCGCGATTGAATGAAAGATCCTTCTAAAAATCCTAAACGGGAGGGCGAAACAGTTTAGTCGAAGGATTTTTCTTGACATTATCCCGACAACGAAGTATAGTAAATAAAAGAATGCGCGCCAGGCGCAATAGAGACAATGGAACAAATAATCAAAAAGGCGAACATCCTGATCGAGGCCCTGCCCTATATCCGGGCCTTCCACAAAAAGATAACCGTAATAAAATATGGCGGGAGCATCCTTGGCGAAGACGATACGCGGCGAGGGGTCCTGGAGGATATCGTCTTTTTGAATTATATGGGGTTGCGCCCGGTGTTAGTGCATGGTGGCGGACCGCATATCAGCCGACGAATAAAAGACGCCGGGGGGAACACGGATTTCGTCGATGGCGTACGCGTTACCGATGGCCAAACGTTAAAAATAGTCAAAGAGGAATTGTCCGCCCTGAACAAACAAATCGTCTGGGAAATAAAAGAATTTGGCGGTAGCGCAAAAGGTGTTATCGGAGAAAATAGCCGCCTGATAACCGCAGATAAAAAGCCTGGCAATGTAGACCTGGGATTCGTTGGCCGGGTGATAGACATAGAAAAAGAGGCCATTCTCAGAGAACTTTACCAGGATACAATTATCGTTGTCCCCCCCCTAGGTTACGGGAAGCAGGGGGCGCTCTATAACATCAATGCCGACGAAGTTGCCGCGCATCTGGCCGGGGCGTTAGATGCGGAAAAGTTGGTCTTGCTTACCGATGTGCGCGGGGTAAAACCGAAACCAGGCGAAGACAACGGTTTTATCCCCACACTGGACGCAAACACAGCAGATCGCCTCATTCGCGAAGAGGTGATTCAGGGCGGGATGATCCCCAAGGTCCGGTCCTGTGTTACAGCCTTAAACGAAGGCGTACGCAAAGCGCATATCATCGATGCCCATATCCCCCATGCCTTATTATTCGAGATTTTTACCAACGAGGGAATTGGGACAGAAATCGTGAGATAGCGTATATTCGTCGCGCGTATTGCGTCTTTCCAAAGCAAAACCCGGGAAAGGCGCAATACGCATCCCGCAATACAAAAACAATGACCAAACAGGAAATATTCGATACTTACCGCAACTATATAATGCCCACTTACACCCGGATGCCTTACATTTTTACCAAAGGCAAAGGGATGAAGTTGGTGGATGTGGAGGCGCGAAAATACCTGGATTTTTTTCCCGGATGGGGCGTGTCCAATTTAGGGCCGGGGTCGGCGTAGATGGCCTGGCGGAGGCCGAACTGCTCGGTGC
>JBHHYQ010000146.1:0-3104 GCA_046757595.1 Candidatus Omnitrophota bacterium | reverse complement strand
GATTAAGCGGGGCATATCAAATAATATCGGCAAAAAATAGGCCGCCGGTATCGTAGGGGACACATCGCAACGTGCCCCTACCATCAATATGGAACCGATAGAAATAGAAGGTAAAACCGTAGAAGAAGCGATAAAAAAAGGCCTAAAACAACTTTGTCTTAAACGTGACGAGGTGCAAGTCAAGATTATTTATGAAGAAACCAAAGGATTGTTTGGGATGCCAGGGGCAAAACCAGCCAAAATAAAGGTTATGCCGAATAAATAGTTCGCTATGAGCAAGGGCTCACACATTGAGTTTATTGAGTTTTTTGAGTTTGTTGAGTTTGTGCCCTGTAGGTTAGTAGACTTGCGGGTGAAAGTCCCGTCAAGCTCTTTGCCCGGTGAGAGTTAAGTTGACATCTGCGGTTCAACCGCAGATGTCAACTTAACTCAATATCAGCGTCCATCCGCGTTAATTGTGAGCCCTGTTTTTCAGGGGGGAACTAAATAGAACTTATCCAGTTTCTCGTGGAACTCAAAAATGAGTAAGATAATCGCTATTTGTAACCAAAAAGGCGGGACAGGAAAGACCACATCTGCAGTCAATGTATCCTCTTACCTGGCCCTGGATGACAAAAAGGTCTTGCTTATTGATATTGACCCTCAGGCTAATGCTACCAGTGGTGTGGGCTTAGATAAGTCCACCATAACCAAGAGTGTATATAGCGCCCTATTGGAAAATACCCCCTTATCCGAACTAATCATTTCTACCTCCATAAATAATTTGAGCATTGTCCCGGCAAATGCCGATTTAAGCGGAGCAGAAGTAGAATTAGTAGGAGCGATGAATAGAGAATATCGATTGCGCAAGGCCATACAACCGGTAAAAGAGAATTACGATATCGTATTTATCGACTGCCCTCCTTCTTTAGGGCTATCGACAATCAATGCCCTCTGCGCAGCTGATTCTATATGCATTCCTGTGCAATGCGAATATTATGCCCTGGAAGGGCTAAGTCAACTACTAAAAACAATATCTTTAGTACGAGAAAATCTCAATCCGCAGCTGGCCATCGAAGGGGTTATCTTGACAATGGCAGACTTTCGCACTAATCTAACCCAAGAGGTAATCAATGAAACAAGGCAATATTTTTCCGGCCTGCGCCCTGAGGTTAAGGTATATAACGCGATAATCCCCCGCAGTATTCGCCTCAGCGAGGCCCCGGGATTTGGCAAGCCTATTGCCTTATATGACGCCGATTCCCCGGGGGCGAAAAAATATTGGGAGCTATCGCAGGAGATAATTGGCCAAGAAAAGGATGCGGACAATTCTCCGACATCCTTGCCAGCAAGGGAGGAAATATGAATAACAAGGCCCTGGGCAAAGGGTTGAGCGCCTTAATCCCCAAACGCATAGAGCCCGAAAATAACACTGATAAACCAATGAAGCGTATTATCGATATCGATATCCAACAGGTTCACCCCAGCTCATATCAACCCCGCCAGGAATTCGACGCGGAAAAATTACAGGACCTGGCCAATTCCATAAGAGAAAAAGGTGTTATCCAGCCCATAGTCGTGCGCAGAAATCAGCAGGGGCGCTATGAACTGATTGCCGGAGAACGAAGGTGGCGAGCTGCTAACCTATTGAAATTAAACAAGATACCAGCAATAATAAAAGATGTGGACGACGAAGAATCAATGCAGCTCTCTCTAATCGAAAACATCCAGCGAGAAGACTTAAACCCCGTGGAACAGGCCCAGGCCTATAAAAAACTCATAGATAAATTCGGTTTTACACAAGAGAGGATAGCCCAAACAATGGGCAAGGCCAGGGTCACGATTACTAACATATTGAGAATATTGAAGTTACCAGATGAGATCCGCGAGGCATTAAAGAACAACCGACTTTCTTTCGGCCATGCCCGGGCCCTGCTGGAGATCGAGAACTGCCAGGAACAGCTGGCAATGGCAGAAAAGATTATTGCCTCGGAAATATCCGTCCGGGAACTGGAAAACCTTCTAAAGCACAGGCGCAGCGGACAAGGCCCCAGGCATATAAAAAGGAGCGCAGAGGCTTATGGCCTGGAGCCTTTTATCAGAAACATCGAGGAACACCTGCAGCGGGTATTGGGCACCAAGGTCCGTATTCACCGGGCCAGAAAACGCGGCCGCATCGAGATAGAGTTCTATTCTCATGAGGATTTGGAACGAATAGTGGAGGTGATACAAAGACAATGAAAAATAATACAAAAAAGGCCCGGCAGGCCACCTTGGTTATTATCAAACCCGATGGCCTAAAAAAGTCCCTTACCGGCAATATCCTTACCCGCCTATCCGAAACAAAATTGGAGATCGTCGCGGCGCGGGTAGTCCGGGTCTCCCGCGAATTAGCCGAAGAGCACTATCGCCATCTTAAAAAAGAGCCCTTTTTCCCCGAACTTATAAAATATATCCGCGGGGAGCTGCACAATCGTCGCAAGGTTATGGCAATGGTCTATTGGGGCAAAGATGCTATAGAAAAGGTGCGTTACCTTGCCGGAGCGACCAACCCGGAAGAAGCCGAGGCAACGAGTATCCGCGGGGCCTACGGTCGAATTACGACCCAAGGGCTGTACGAAAATGTACTGCACGCCTCAGCTAACGAACAAGACGCCGAGAGAGAGATCAAGCTCTGGTTCAGCCCCCCGGAGATCATCGTGGATTTATACCCCACAAAAATAGTAACGCGGGGCGGGATAAAGCAAAAGATCTGGAGATAAGACAACTGCTTCGGGACATAGGGGCATCAGGGCAAGAGGTGATAAAACACGAAGGCAGAAAGACAAAAGGAGATAAAACCTATGCTTATCGGTATGACCGGCTTTGGCCGGGCGCAATTCAAAGACAAAGAAATAGAGATAACATTGCAGATGCGCAGCGTAAACCATCGTTTCTTCGATGTCGCCTTTCATCTGCCGCATAACCTGATATACCTGGAAGAGCCAATAAAGAAATACCTCCGCCGCCGCTTGTATCGGGGCCGGATTACGCTCAATCTTTTCGTCGCCGGAAACCTGCCGGCCACAATCAATGTGAACGAGGCCCTGGCCAAACAATATATCGTTGCCCTGCGCCGGAGGCGG
>JBHHYQ010000145.1:0-3107 GCA_046757595.1 Candidatus Omnitrophota bacterium | reverse complement strand
CAAAACAGGTTAGCCTAAGACTGAAGGGTTTGAAGGGCCTGGATTTGGCCCTGAGGCATATGGTATTAAGGCTGGGGATAGAAAGGCTTCAGGGTAGCCTGCGGCGAATTACCTATAAGCATATTCTGGAGTTGGATGATTTGTTGGATGACCGAAGGGTCGGTTCGCGGGTTGATCTTCCGCAGGGTATTTCCGTTGTCAAATCTTGCGTCGCCCTGCGAATATATAAACGTAAACGGAGTTCCAAAAATAATGTTACAAAACTGACATTGTCAGCTTTGTAACATTATTTTTTAGGAGGCATAATGTCTGTTAAGCTTGCTATACCGGAGGGGGGCATCGATCTTTCGGAGGCCCCGCAGAAAAATAATAATAAGAAGAATGGCAATAGTGGTGTGCGCCGGTTCATCCTTACCGTAATCTTTGTCGTTGGGACGCTTTATCTGTTTAATTTCCCGGAGCGGGTGCGGCGGGGGATGGCGGTGGAGCTTGTCTATAGCGAATTTTACCGCGCGCTCAGGGATAATATCAAAAATCCCCAGATAAGGGCGGTTAGCAAGACCGACGGCCTGCTGGAGGGAGAGTTTTCCGACGGAAAGATGTTTTTCGTGAATATCCCCGAGGCCAATGCCGATAAGGAGTTAATCCCTCTGTTGCGGGACAATGTGGAGAACTTCCAGATTAAGCCCTTAAAGACCTTTTGGCTGCAGCTGCTTTTTTCCTTCGGGCCGATGCTTTTGTTTATTTCCCTGTTGTTGTATTTTGCCTATCAGGGCGGGCAGATGGGTAACAAGATATTTGCCTTTGGCAAGATACGATCCCGCAATCGCGACGGAGGGGGAGAGGAGAAGATTACATTTAAAGATGTCGCCGGCATCGAAGAGGCCAAGGAGGAACTGCAGGAGGTTATCGAGTTTTTGAAGGACCCCAAACGTTTCCAACGTTTGGGCGGCAAGATCCCCAAGGGGGTGTTGTTGGTCGGCCCCCCGGGCTGCGGAAAAACGCTCCTGGCCCGCGCCGTGGCCGGGGAGGCCGATGTCTCTTTCTTTTCTATGAGCGGGTCGGATTTCGTGGAGATGTTTATCGGGGTAGGGGCAAGCCGGGTGCGCGACCTTTTCAAACAGGGGCGGCAGGCGGTCAAGAATGCGGCGAAAAAGGGGTGTATCATATTTATCGACGAGATCGATGCCGTGGGCCGGCAGCGTTTTGCCGGTATCGGCGGCGGCAACGACGAGAGGGAACAGACCCTCAACCAGCTTCTGGTGGAGATGGACGGGTTCGATACCACCGAGGGGCTTATCCTTATCGCCGCAACCAATCGGCCGGATACTTTGGACCCGGCCCTGTTGCGGCCGGGGAGGTTCGACCGCCATATCGTAATCAACCTGCCGGACATCAACGGCCGCCAGGAGATACTTAAGGTGCATACGGCCAAGATCAAGCTCTGTTCCGATGTGGACATAAAGGCGGTGGCCCGCCAGACCTCGGGTTTTTCCGGGGCCGACCTGGCCAACCTCTGCAACGAGGCCGCGCTTTTGGCCGCGCGGTTCAACAAGGACACGGTAACGATGCAGGAGATGGAGAGCGCGGTGGAGCGGGTGTTGATGGGGCCGGAGAGAAAGAGCCGGATTATCCCCCTGCGGGAGAAGAGGATCGTTGCCTTTCATGAGTGTGGGCATAGTTTGTTGTCTTTGTTGATCCCCGAGGCCGACCCTTTGCGCAAGGTATCGATTATCCCCCGCGGCCTGGCCGGGGGCTATACGATTATGCCCCAGCAGGAGGATAGGCATTATTGGACCAGGAATGAGCTTACCGCGAGATTGATCGTCGGCCTGGGGGGGCGGGCCTCGGAGGAGATGAATTTAGGGGAGATTACCACCGGAGCGGAGAACGACCTGCGCGAGACGACCAAGCTTGCCCGCAGGATGGTCTGCGAGTTCGGGATGAGCGATAAGATAGGCAGCCTGACTTTGGGGCGGCACCACGGCCCATTGTTTTTGGGGCGGGATATTATGGAGGAGAGGGATTACAGCGAGGACACGGCTAAGTTAATCGATGAAGAGGTGAAGAAGATTATCTACGGCGCCTATGGGGAGGCGCGGCGGATCTTAGAGCAACACAAAGACAAGCTGGGGCTTTTGGCCGGCGCCCTGCTGGAGAAGGAGGTCTTGGGGGTGGAGGAGGTGCGCAAGATAACCGGGCTGCTGGAGGCAGAAGAGGGCCCTGGGGGGCGCAGCGATAACGATAAGGTCGATATTGGGGTATGAGCGGGCGGGCAAAGATAATGGGGATATTGAATGTTACGCCGGACTCTTTTAGCGGGGATGGGGTGTATGCAGGCTGCAGGCTGCAGGTTTCAGGTTGCAGACTGCAGGCGACAGGCTACAGGCTACAGGCTGCAGGTTACAACAGGTCGCAGATTGGGAGAATTGTTGCATATGCTCAACGGATGGTTGAGGACGGGGCGGATATTATCGATGTCGGGGGGGAGTCTACGCGGCCGGGGGCCAGGCCGGTGCCACTAAAAGAAGAGATGCGCCGGGTCATCCCGGTAATAAAGGCCCTGGCGGAAAAGATAAAGGCCCCCTTGTCCGTAGACACCTATAAGCCGCAGGTGGCTGAGGCGGCCCTGGATAACGGGGCGGCTATGGTCAATGACATCAGCGGGTTGGGCGATGCGCGTATGGCCTGTGTGGTAAAGAGGTATAAGGCCAGGATAGTGATTATGCACATACAGGGGCAGCCAAAGACTATGCAACGTCGGCCGCGGTATAAGGATGTGGTCGTTGAGGTCAAGCGATATTTCCGCGAGCGGATAAGGCTGGCGCGGGATGCGGGGATTGCCCGAGCAAAGATAATTATCGACCCGGGCATTGGCTTTGGCAAGACGCTTAGGCATAACCTGGAGATATTGCGCCGGCTGAGAGAGTTTAAGTCATTGGGGTTTCCTTTGTTGGTGGGGGTCTCCCGCAAATCATTCATTGGGGCATTGACCGGGAAGGAGGCGCCGCAGGAGCGGATATTCGGCACGGCGGCGGCCGTGTCCCTGGCCGCGGACAGGGGCGCGGATATCCTGCGCGTTCACGATGTCGCGGCAATGGCCGATG
>JBHHYQ010000144.1:0-3107 GCA_046757595.1 Candidatus Omnitrophota bacterium | reverse complement strand
TCCGGCGACATATAGAACGACCCTTTATATTCACTGGGAATATCTGCGGGAGAGGCCGACCAGGGATAAGGCACATAAATTTTCGAATAATAAGCACCTGCCGTCCAAAGATTAATGGCTAAAATTTTCTTTAAATGATGGCGTTCTACAAGTATGCCTCCTGCAGCATCGCCAAATATCGTCCGATCTCTAAGATTATGAAAATAAAGTCGCGAACCAACCAAAGAACTCGCTAATACCAAAATCCGTTTCGCATCGGTAGAAGACAAGTGATTAAGCGCAATTTCCAATCCGGCAACCCACCCTACGCAGGACATAGACACGCTGTAAGCCGGACAAGTAGCCGCTATCTTTGCCTGAACCGCCACAGCCGTATCCGGAGCAGCAGAGTCTCCGGGATCCCCGCTACAGATTATTCGGTCTATATCCAACGGCGAAAGGCTTGCCTTTTTTAAAATATCCTTAGCCACTTTGGCCATCATATCCGCGCCTGTCTCGTCGGGTGCTGCAGCCCGACGCTCCTTAACCCCCAAAGCGCGTTCTAAGATTGCCGGCGTAGCCTTTAGCCCCGCATCGATAATCTCCTGGTTGGTCACTACCCTTTCCGGCAGATAACTTGCCGTCACGATCTTATCCTTTTCCTGCAAAATTTTATCTATAGCCTTTTCGCTGTTCTCGTCTAACCCCGCAAAACGCCCACCGCAGAGCAGGCCATCGCCGTTGGGACTTCTTTTTTTCCAAACCGTCCTCACGGGCAAATCCAAAGAGGAAAAATAAGGGGAAAAATCCACGCAAATGCTATCCGGAGATAGTTCGGGGCGACGCAAAGAAAAACCCAGACCTGTTTGGCTAATATCATAGACATGCCCCTCTGTCCCGCAAGAACCCTTGATAGGAAACTTTACCACCCGCCGCAACGTTTTCCTCCGCTCCATAGCCACCTCCATTCTTTATTATTAACCCTTGATATCACAACCTACGTAACTTGTCTCTCTTCGCGCCCTTTGTATTCTTGGTGGTTAAAAATTTTTTGTGTTTTGCGCGCCAACTTTGATCCAACCTCGTAGGTTGGATTAGGTTGAACGCGCGTCTTTCATACATCGAAAATCACCTCGGCCGACCAAAAAGAAAATTCCCGTAAGCCACCGCGGCCCACGGGAATTCTCTCTATCTTGAGATTATAATAGGTTGCTGCCTTTATCTCCGCGCTCAGCCGATAATCTTCCAAGGGCCCTCCTGCGATCTCTGCGGTTATCTCTTCCCCGCTAAAATTTATTATATCGAACCGCTCGAAGATTAGCCTCTTGACCGAAGAAAGATACAACAGCTCATTCGGCCAATCAACCAACAACTCTTCCAATGTCTCTGCCTCCCGGCTTACCCTCTATAATACCTGCTGCGCTTTCTTTCTGTCTCGCCTCTTCCCGGCGATGATATCGAACATTGCCCGGGCGGCATTTTCGAACACCCCCCTCAAATCTTTGGCCCGGACCCGAATCCCGATATCTGCGGTATGATCTATCAGCTCATAATCCATCACTCGCAACGTATCATCGCGCCAGGTTTTCAACTTATGAGCCGCGAAGGAATCGAACCTTCAACCTACGGATTAAGAGTCCGTTGCTCTGCCAATTGAGCTAGCGGCCCGAATCATAGCCCCTTGCTGCCGATATATTTTATCAGGTCTACTACGCGGTTGGAATAACCCCATTCGTTGTCGTACCAGGCCACGACCTTGGCGAAATTGCCGGCGATAACCTTGGTCAACTTGGCGTCTACCGTAGAAGACGCCGGCTGATGGTTGAAGTCGGAAGACACCAACGGCTCCTCGGTATAATCCAGATAGCCCTTCATCTTGCCTGCGGCCGCTTCCTTAAGCGCCTGGTTTATCTCTTGCGCGGTAGCATCCTTTTGCAAACGACAGGTAAGGTCGACCAGAGAGACATTGGCCACCGGGACGCGCACGGCAAACCCATCCAGTCTGCCCCTGAGCTCGGGGATGACCAGGCTAATCGCCTTGGCCGCCCCGGTAGAGGTGGGGATCATCGAGAGGGCCGCGGCGCGCGCCCGGCGCATATCGGAATGCGGCATATCCTGGACGCGCTGGTCGTTGGTATAAGCGTGTATCGTGGTCATCAGCCCCTGTTCTATGCCCCAGGTGTCGTTTAGGACCTTGGCCAACGGGGCCAGGCAATTGGTCGTGCAGGAGGCGTTGGAGATGACACAATGCCTTTGCGGGTCATATTTATCCTCGTTTACGCCCAGGACCACGGTTATGTCTTCGCCCTTGGCCGGGGCGCTGATAACTACCTTCTTTGCCCCGCCGCGGGAGATATGGTTTATCGCCCCTTTTACGGAAATGCCCTTTTTGTTCACCCCGTCTTCTTTGAGCGTAAACAACCCCGTGGACTCTACCACGATATCCACACCGCTGTCCTTCCAGGGGATATCTCCCGGGTCTTTGCAGGAAAAGACCTTTATCTCCTGCCCGCCTATCTTCATCTTATCCTCCTCGGCGCAGATATCCCCGCGGCCGAGGCGGCCGTGCACGCTGTCGTATTTAAGCAGATGCGAAAGGTCCCCGGCCGAGGCAAGGTCGTTTACCGCCACCAGCTGCAGCTCGCTATCATCTCTTTCCAATATCGACCGCCCCACCATCCGGCCAATCCTGCCAAATCCATTGATACCAATCTTTATCGCCATCTCTTTACCTCCTCGCTTCACTCGGTTAGTCACCAGTCACCGGGTCACCAGTCACCAGTCTCTCATTAACGCAATTATGATATCTTCTTAAATGAGACAAAAAGTGACATTGTCGGTTTTTGTCTCATTAAGGATGGGTCTCAATAAACTCAACAAACTCAACAAACTCAATCAATCTCCCGCAAATACTTTGCCGCATCCTCCGGCGGCAGGGGACAGATGTAAAACCCCGTGCCCCACTCGAACCCGGCCACACGGGTAAGCCGGGGGATGATCTCGATATGCCAGTGATAATCCTGTTCGATGGTCTTCCAATAGCCGGCCTTGGGCCGACGAAAGGGCGCGGTATGCAAAATGTAATTATAGGGCGGGTCGTTAACCGCGGCCTTGAGCTTGCTCAGGAC
>JBHHYQ010000143.1:0-3172 GCA_046757595.1 Candidatus Omnitrophota bacterium | reverse complement strand
GGGAAGTAAACGCCCGGCTCTACGGTAAAGACCATCCCGGCCTTCAAACGGCGGTTGTTCTTACTGTTTATGGCCGGGGCCTCATGCACATTCAGCCCCAAGCCATGCCCCAAGCTGTGGCCAAAGTTATCTCCCCAGCCAAAACCAACGATATAGTCCCGCGCCGCCTTGTCCACCCGGCTAATCTTTACCCCCGGGGCAATGGCCTCCAAGGCCTGCTGCTGGGCCCGACGTACGACCTGCAACACCTTTCTCGTCTTGGGCGAGACGCTACCGGTAAAAAACACCCGCGTAAGGTCGGACTTATAACCGTTTAGGTCCACGCCCAAATCCACGAGCGTAACCTGCCCCGCCTCGATACGGCTTTTGCCGGTTAAGGCATGGGGCCGGGAACTGCGCGCCCCGCCGGCAACGATAATCTCGAAGGCGCTGCCTTGCGCTCCGGCAACGCGGATAAACTTATTTATCTCCGCGCAGATATCGCGCTCGCGCGCCCCGGGCCTAATCAACTTAGACGCAAGACGCATAGCCCTATGCGCCAGGCGCGCCGACGATCTTATGCAGGCAATCTCTTTCTCGCTTTTTATCTCCCGTAATTTCTCTACGGGGTAATCCAGGGGGACGAGTTTGCTATAACGTCCTAATAAACGACGTAGCCCCTGATATAAGGCAAAACTCAGAGTTGCGGCCTCGAACCCCAAACATCTTATGCGAAGTTTTTTGACAATCGCGGCCACTGCCTCCGACAACGGTCCGTCTCTTTTCTTTAGGGAAAACCCAAAAATATTCTTTTCTGCCTCTTCTATATAACGAAAGTCGGTAATCAGGAAACTTTCCCGCGGGCAAACCAATAAATAAGAATCGGAAATATTGTAGCCGCAAAGATAAGAGACGTTCTCAGGACAGGCTACCAGCAAGCCCCCTATTTTCCGTCGGACGATACGGCTAAGAAGAATATCCAGTCTTTGCTTCACGATAGACAGATAGGGAGAACAGCTCAATAGACTCTTGCGCCGCGTACAATCCGTCATGCTTTGCGGCGAAAATAAACTCAAGCAGTCTCGGCCTCGTCTATAAGCATTACCGGGATGCCGTCGCGGATAGGATAACGGCGGCCGCAGGAAGAACAAACAATCTTATCCTTTTCCAGTCTGACATCCGCCTTACAGGCCGGACAGGCAAGTATATCCAACAATTCTTTATCAATCATTTCGTATTATCTGGCAGGATACAGGCTTCAGGCTGCAGGTTGCAACAGGCGAAGAAAACACTATTCCTTCGACTTCTTGATATACCTACCCCTCAAATCATAGAGGATATTGTCCAACAGGCTCTCTTCGTCGGTAGAAAGGTTGCCTGTGGTTTTTTCTTTAAGCATGCTTAGTGTATCGATGATAAACTTAGCCTGGGGGATATTTTCTTCTTTTTGGTTGTTGGCCGGATTGGGGATGTCCCCCAAAAACACCGCGGCCTGGATAGCCAATGTATTCAGGAAAAAGGCAAAACTCGCCTCCGGAGGAACAAACCCCCGGCTATCTTTTTTATCCCCGAATACTGTCTTTTCTTTCTGCGCAGACTCTTTCCAGCCTTCGTCCACGGCCTTTTGTGTATCGATCATAACGATTACCTCGCGCTATCTCCAGCTTTCTATTCGTTCCCTGGCCCTTGCTACCTCCTCCGAGGTTGCCGGATGGTGGGCCTCGATTATCTTAATCACTCCTTCCCGGGCATAGGGTTTGATCTCGTCGAAGTCCAACTCCCCGGTAAACGGAGCCAGGTGGTCTTTGTGCCCCCGCACATCATGCAGGTGCAACCCCAACAACCTCTCTCCATAACAGCGGAGAAAATCTCCTGCCGAAGGAACAAACCCCAATATCTCCATTATCCGGGCATGCCCTGTGTCGTGCCAATAAAATATATCGGCCGGGGCAAAATGCGAAAGCAGGCCCTCTATCTCGAAAAAATTGGGTATCTCGGAAAAATAAAACCGGTTTTCCAGGCCCAGGGCAACCCCTCTATCCTGGGCATAACGGCTTAACTCCTCCAAGCTCTTCTTTACCTGCTCAAGATGCAGCTTGGCCCGCGCCTTACGATCCCTCTGCATCTTTGCCCGCAGCAGCTCATACTGCCGGCGGCGCCCCGGCTCCGCAGAGAAACGTAATTTCAGCAATGTCCGCGTCTCGTCGGCCATATTGACCTTGCCGGCATGCAAGACTACAGCCCGCGCCCTGAATCTTTGGCAATAATCTATAGTCTGTCGCGTCCAACGGACAGCCTGCCTTCTCTCGGCCTCATCTTCCGCGGCAAGGGAATAGCAGTCCGGCAGGGCCTGCTCCCGGGTAAAACCGTCGGGGAAAGGGCAAAAATTATGCAGGCTGGTGACCTTTATTTTTCCCTGTCCCGACAAAGCAAGGATATCTTCGACAACCTGCGGGGTAAGGGAAAAATTTAGCTCTACCCTGTCGAAACCCAACCCCTTGGCCTCGTCTACAATCTCCTGCCCGCGGGAAAAACGGAAAGAATTCCAGGAAAGAGAAAGCGCCGGGCTCACCGCTTCCCCCGCAATTGCTTCCTCTTGCGTTCGCTGGGTTTTTCGTAATGCTTGCGTTCCCTGACCTGGCGCAGGATACCCTCCTTCTCGATCTGCCTCTTGAACCTGCGCAGGGCCGACTCGAAAGACTCCCCTCTTCTCACCTCTATTTCGAACATTTTATCATCTCCTTGTATAATCTCAGGCGCGCATTAAAAAAGATGAATATTTTATCCATTTCTAATGCGCGTCTGAGATAACATATTTTAGCGCTGGTGCACGATTAGGAGCCCACCAAACGACATAGATCTAGACAATAAGCCAAGATACGGTATAATTGGGTTCCTATTTTATGTGTTTTGGGGCTTTCCGCCTGAGGCTGATCTTGACAATTGTCTCAACACCAATCCTGATACAAAGACAAGGATATGCTTCGGAACATAGCCCCGAAGCGCAAAAAGAACCATAAGAATTAAATCTCTAATCGTGTACCAATACCCATATTTCTATCTTTTATTTTATTATATCATAAAACTTACCCCTGTCAACAGATAAAATTTAACAACGTGGAAATGGTAAGATAGACAGTTACCCCCCACTACACCAATTAAAGATAAAAAGGATACTCTGCCAAGGCAGGCA
>JBHHYQ010000142.1:0-3238 GCA_046757595.1 Candidatus Omnitrophota bacterium | reverse complement strand
CCTTAAGCTCGCTAAACCTATCCTCGGCAATCGCCTCTCTTATCCTGCGCATCAAGTCGATGTAAAAATATACATTGTGGTGGGAAACAAGCACAGAGGCAAGTATCTCGTTGGCATTGAACAGGTGCCGGATATAAGAACGGGAAAAGTTCCCGCAGGCATAGCACCGGCATCGTTCGTCTAAGGGGCGGAGGTCTCGGACATAAGGGGCGTTCCTGACCACAAGTTTACCCGCGGAGGTAAAGGCCGTGCCGGAACGGGCATAACGGGTGGGGATTACGCAGTCGAACATATCCACGCCGCTTTCTACCGCGGCCAGGATGTCCTCGGGCGCGCCCACGCCCATCAGATAACGCGGAGACTGTGGCGGCAGGTATTCGCCGGTACGGGCTATTATCTCATACATCAAATCCCGCGGCTCGCCTACGCAAACCCCCCCCAGGGCATAACCGTCGAACCCCAGGCCAACAACCTCTTCTACGGCCTGTCTCCTCAAGTCTTCGTATGTCGCCCCCTGGACAATAGCAAACAACAAGCGTTTTTTATCGCTTAACCCCTGTCGGACAAACGCCTCGCGGGAGCGTTTGGCCCAATCAATAGTGCGCTTTAGGGCCGCCTGGGCGCGGTTTTTGGGACAGGGGTATTCCACGCATTCGTCCAAAGGCATCAGGATGTTCGAGCCCAGGGCCGCCTGGATGTCGATTACCCCCTCCGGGGTGAGAAAATGCCGCGAGCCGTCTATGTGCGACTGAAACTTCACTCCCTCGTCGCTGACCTTGCGCAGTCCGGCCAGGCTAAATACCTGGTAGCCCCCGCTGTCCGTAAGTATGGGCCTGTCCCAGCCCATAAACTTATGCAGGCCGCCGACGTTTCTTATGACATCCAGCCCGGGGCGAAGATAAAGATGGTAGGCGTTGGCCAGGATAATCTCGGCGCGGCATTCCTTCAAATCCCGAACCGTCAGGGCCTTGACCGTCCCCTGGGTTGCCACGGGCATAAACAGCGGCGTCTCCACACAATGACTTCTGTCGTCGCCTGCGGTTATGTTCAAGCGGCCCCGGCGCGCCGACGAACCTTTGTCCCGATGGACTATCGTCCAGATAATATTATTCGGGCAGGCGCGGGGGCCTGCCCCTATGATTGGCCCGTCGTTATCTTTTGCCGACATAATTTTTGTAAGCCGCGCGGGTATTATTCAAACTATCCCCGCCGAACTTTTCCAAAAATGCCCGGCAAAGCTCGAAGGCGACCACGGCCTCGGCAACGACCGCTGCCGCGGCCACCGCCGCTGTGTCGTAGCGCTCTACCGCGGCCCGCGACGGCCGCTTGCTTAACATATTCACCGAAGGCAAAGGATTGCCCAATGTGGATATCGGCTTCATTGCCGCGCGAACCACCAACGGCTGTCCGTTGGTAACGCCGCCCTCCAGGCCGCCGGCATTATTCGTCTTACGGAAATACCCCTTGCCCGATTGATAAAATATCGCATCGTGCGCCTGCGAGCCCGCAATATCCGCCAGGCCAAACCCCCGGCCAATCTCTACCCCTTTGATTGCCGGGATAGACATCACGGCCTGGGCCAGGCGGCCGTCCAGGCGGCGGTCGTAATGAACATAAGAACCCATGCCCACAGGGAGGTTGACCGCGGTTACCTCCAACACCCCCCCTAAGGTATCTTTGGCCCTCCTTGCCCTGGCAATTGCCGCCTTAATCTTGGCCGGCGAACCCTCTCCCCCCAGGGAAACGACCCGGCTGGCTATCTTGATATCGAACTCTTTTAGAAATACCCGGCATACCGCGCCCACGGCCGTGCGGGCTGCGGTCTCCCGCGCCGAGGCCCGCTCCAGGACATTCCTGGCGTCGGAAAACCCATACTTGATGCTCCCGGCCAAATCGGCATGGCCCGGCCGCGGACAAGATACGGACGACAGGCGCTCTATGCTGCAGTCTCGGTTTTTGATCAACAGGGCAATGGGGCTGCCCAAGGTCACTCCCCGGCGCAGCCCGGAGATAATCTCGGCCCTATCCCGCTCTATAGCCATGCGCCCGCCGCGGCCCGGCCCCTGCTGCCTGCGCCGCAACTGTTGGTTTATGGCCTTGCCGTCCAGCCGCAACCCGGCGACCATCCCCTCCAATATCGCCAGCAAATACTTTCCGTGCGACTCCCCGGCAGTCAGAAATTCAAGCATCGTTACCTCCCCTTTTCATCTCTCAAAATAATGTTACGAAAGTAACATTCAGAGTGTGTCACAATTAACCGTATATCTCAATTCGGCTATGTTTTGCAATCTTGTTGATATATTTTATCACGTTTTCCGATATTGTTAAACAAAAACCCAAAAATAATCAAAATAATCCTCCTGCCGGGTATAATGCCCAAAATGTCGTAGACGAAAAACACGGGCTTATCGTACATAGCGATGTCGTGCCCGATAACCACGACTATCACCAGCTCTCCCCCCCAGGTTGACAGAATTCTCAATGCAAGACCCCGGCGCCCCCGGAACCCGAATTTTATCAAAGAACACCGAAATTCTGTCTTTATACGGTTAATTATGACACAGTCTGATTGTCGGTTTTTGTCTCATTAACGAGAGAGTGACTGGTAGCTTAAAGACAAGTGGTTGTCAAGGGGGGATTGGTATAAAGATGTAACGAGCGGGGGGTCATACGCGCGACGCCCTAGGCGCGGCGCATTACGAGAAACGCCTACGCGCCGCGGATAAGCCTTTCCCACCAGATTTGGTTATCCCTATACCACCGGATAGTCAGGTCCAGGGCGCGGCCAAAGCTATATTCCGGCCGCCAGCCCAGGGCCTTTATCTTTTCGCAGTCCAGGCTGTAACGGCGGTCGTGCCCCAGGCGGTCGCGGACATACTTTATGTATTCTTTGCCCCGCCCCATCTTCCTTAATATAGTCGAGGTCAGGCGCCGGTTGGTCATCTCGCAATCTCCCCCGATATTATACACCTGCCCGACGCGGCCCTTGCGCAACACCAAATCTATAGCCGCGCAATTATCCCGGACATAGAGCCAGTCGCGGACATTCAGCCCGTCTCCGTAAAGGGGAACCCTTTTTTTGCGAATAAGGTTGGTAATAAACAAGGGGATGACCTTCTCCGGGTATTGATAGGGCCCGAAGTTATTGCTGCTTCTGGTAATGATTACCGGCAGGCCGTAGGTAACGAAATAAGAACGCGCCAGCATATCCGCCGCGGCCTTGCTGGCGGAATAGGGG
>JBHHYQ010000141.1:0-3264 GCA_046757595.1 Candidatus Omnitrophota bacterium | reverse complement strand
GTGGTGTAATGTCCCAGGGCAGTGGCGCCATAGTCTCCGGAGGCTGTGGTGTAATGTCCCAGGGCAGTGGCGCCATAGTCTCCGGAGGCTGTGGTGTAATCGCCCATTGCTACTGAATACCATCCAATATTCCCATCATTCCAGCCTGTTCTCCCGGCATATCCGGCCCGAAATGCCCGCTTTCGAGCATACCAGATCATACGCCCCCCAAAACCCGCGGTTGTAAGTGTTGGGTAACTCAACCAAGATCCCGGGGCATCAGCAATTATCCCCCCCTTAACGCTCAAGTTAAACTCCGGATTCGTCGTCCCAATCCCGACATTGCCTTCGACAATCAGCCCGTTTGTCGGCGGGGTATTATTGCGGTAACCTGAACCTACGGCTGCGCTGTCCGAGTGCAACTCCCCGTATACCCCGTAGGGCGAGGGGTAGTAAGTGGTGAGGGTGATGGTCTCCTCACCGGCAAAGACCGATACTATGCCCCCCCCACAGATTAAACCAACCAACACCAACAATATCCTGCGCATCCCGCACCTCCTCCCTTTATGACCTTAGCCAGGCTTGGCCTCGCTAATGCCTAACTCAAATTGGGCGGTACAGGACTCGAACCTGTGACCCTCACGATGTCAACGTGATACTCTAACCAGCTGAGCTAACCGCTCTTTTGCATATAACACCTACCAATGTCCCGCCTCGCAGGTGGTATAGAAATTTATCACACAGAGACACGGAGCCACAGAGAAAAGCAGAAAATGAGAGTTAAGTTGACATCTGCGGTTGAACCGCAGATGTCAACTTAACTCTAGGCTTCCCGGGCACACACTCAATAAACTCAATAAACTCAACAAACTCAATAAGCTCAATGAACTATCTTCACCGCGCAGGCCTTGTATTCCGGAATCTTTGCCCGCGGGTCTACGGCGTCTATGGTCAACAGGTTTGCCGCGGCCTCGCGGAAATGAAAAGGGATAAATGCGAGCCTGCGGCCGACCCTGTCCGTAACCCTTGCCTTAAGGCAAACAACGCCTCTTCGGGAAACAACCTTAACCCACTGCCCCGCCTTCACCTTCAGCTCGCGGGCATCCGCGGGGTTCAGCTCCACGAAAGGATGCGGCGCCTCCCGCTCCAACAAGGATGTGCGCCGGGTCATTGTCCCGGTGTGCCAGTGCCAATACACCCGGCCGGTAGTCAGGGTCCAGGGATATTCCTTGTCCGGCAGCTCATAGGGCGGTTTATATTCGCAAAAACTAAACTGCCCCTTGCCGCGGGTAAACTTATCCCTGTGCAAAAACTTCGTCCCGGAATGCGCCCTGTCCGCAACCGGCCACTGCAGGCCGTGAGGCTCAAGCCGGGGATAAGACACGCCGACGTATATCGGGGTCAAAGATGCGATCTCGTCCATTATCTCCGCAGGAGAAGAATAAGAAAACATGTCTCCCCGGCCGCACCTTTGCCCCAGCCGGGAGATAATCTGCCAGTCGGGCCGGGATTTACCCACAGGGCTTATGGCCCGGCGGATACGTTGGATGCGCCTCTCCGTGCTGGTAAATGTCCCGTCCTTTTCGGCAAAACTCGCCGCGGGCAAGACCACATCCGCATACTCCGCGGTCTCGGACAAGAACAGCTCGCTGACCGCCAAAAAACCAACCTTTTTCAGCGCCCGCCGGATATGGTTTGTATTCGGGTCGGATAAAGCCGGGTTCTCCCCCATAATATACAACCCCCTGACCTCCCCGGACAGACAGGCCGAGAACATCTCGGTCACGGTCTTGCCCGGTTTGGATGGCAGGTTGTCTGCGCCCCAGGCCCGGGCAAATTTACTACAAACAGCCTCGTCGCCAACCGGCTGATAACCGGAAAAGACATTGGGCAGGGCCCCCAGGTCGCAGGCCCCCTGGACATTGTTTTGCCCCCTTAAGGGATTGACCCCGCTGCACTCATAACCGATGTGGCCGCAGAGCATACTTAGGTTGGCCAGGGAGGCGACATTGTCCACACCCGTAGTATGTTGGGTTATGCCCATAGCATAAACGATCATCGCCTTTTTTGTCCGGGCATAAAGCCGCGCCGCCTTGACCAGCTTATCCCCGGGGATGCCGGTTATCTTCTCCACATATTGCGGGTTATACTTAGCCACCCCCTGTTTCAGGCGGCCAAACCCCTGGCAGCGCCTGCGGATAAATGCGCGGTCGTGCAAACCTTCCTTTATAATAATATGCATCAGGCCGTTTATCCAGCAGACATCACTGCCGCAGCGCGGCGACAGGTAAATATCGGCGTATTTTGCCAGCTCTATCCTGCGGGGGTCGACAACGATGAGTTTCGCCCCCCTGTCCAAGACCGAATTTATGATTCGCGAGGCAATCAAGGGGTGCTGGCCCGTGGTATCCGAGCCGGTAACCAGGATAAGCCGGGCATCTTCGAACTCAGCGATGGAATTGGTCATTGCCCCGGAGCCAAAGGCCGCCTTCAGGCCAACAACAGTAGAGGAATGGCACAACCTCGCGCAGTGGTCGATATTATTCGTGCCGAACACACCTAGCGCCAGCTTCATCAACAGGTAATTCTCTTCGTTGGTGGCCTTGGCCGAGCTCAAAAAGGCCAAAGAATCCCGGCCATATCTTTTGCTTATGGCGCAAAGCTTAGAGGCGGTATAATCCAGGGCCGCGCCCCAAGACACCGCGTGGAAACGGCCCTGTTTTTTTATCAACGGTTGGACAAGACGGGCGGGGCTATGGATAAACTCGTAGCAATTCCAACCCTTGGCACACAAGGCCCCGCGGGAGACAGGATGATTACAGGAAGGGAAAGAACCAACTACTTTATCATTATCTACCTCTAATCGCAGCCCACATCCGCAACCGCAATATGGACAGGTAGTCAGGGTATTGAACCTTATCAATTGCATAGTTCTCGAGGAGGGTTGTTAGGCAATAATTTTGTTTATTTCGAATTTAAAGCCATCAAATACTTTTATGATATTATCTGTGAGCTTTTCTAATCTTTCGGGGTTTAGATTGAAGGCATAGCCATGTGCGGCAAAATGTCTAAAGCTTAAGTATTTCTTGAGATCATTCGCCAGATTTTCGGAAATGATATTTTTTTGCAATGCGGAAAGAATAAGATTTCGATCCCAGGAATATCCTTGGGGCAGATCAATCGATTGTTTTTGAAAAAGTTGTTTTATTAACCCTTGACTTGTTAATGAGACATTTATAAGCCGTCTTTTGCCCGTATGCTGCGTCGGGGCACCCATCCAGTGGA
>JBHHYQ010000140.1:0-3273 GCA_046757595.1 Candidatus Omnitrophota bacterium | reverse complement strand
GATTTGTCGTCTGTGGAGGGAGGATG
Source organism: Candidatus Omnitrophota bacterium (assembly GCA_046757595.1). Taxonomy (GTDB): domain Bacteria; phylum Omnitrophota; class Gorgyraeia; order Ghiorseimicrobiales; family Ghiorseimicrobiaceae; genus JBHHYQ01. The sequence goes on along the minus strand of JBHHYQ010000140.1, from coordinate 3,247 downwards.
CCCTGCGAGATAATTATTCCTGTATTCAATCAGAAAGAATATACCCAAGAGTGTATCGAGGCGATAATCCGCAATACGGGCTATCCTTACCGGATTATTGTCGTCGATGACTGCAGCGATTCCCCCATGCGGGAATATCTGGACGGCCTTGACCGGAGGCGGGTAAAGATAGTCCGAAATCGGGAAAATTTGGGTTGGGTGCGCTCGGTTAACCGCGGCCTGGGCGAGGTGGGGGCTGATACGAAATATATCTGCATAATGAACAACGATACCGTGGTTAGCCGGGGTTGGCTTAAGGAGATGGTTGCCGTAGCCGAACAGGCCGCGGATATCGGCTTAGTAAATCCCCGGTGGGAGAAGTCGCCTCGCGTAGATAGAGAGGATTATGCCCGTAGCCTGAGGCGATTTCGCGGGCAGTTTATAGAGACGGACTGGGCGCGGGGTTTTTGTTTTCTCGCTAAACGGGCCGTGATCGATAAGATCGGCGGGCTGGACGAGGAATATAGCCCGGGCTATTACGACGATTGCGATTTTTCCCTGCGGGCGATAAATGCCGGGTTTAGGTGCGTGCGCGCCAGGGCGGCTTATGTCCATCACCATCGCAATGTCTCTCAAAAAGACGCCCTGGGAAGAGGCCGCTGGAACGAACTGCAGGAGAAAAACAAACAGCGGTTTTATCGGCGCTGGGGGAGGCCGAAGAGGATCTTGTTTGTATTCGGTCGGGGGGGTGCCTGTGCGGGCAACACGCACGTTTGCCTGCACGTCGCGCGCAAGCAGGCAGGCAGGCCTGCTTGTCGCGTCGCAGCTTGCGGCACAGGCAGGGCGGGGATAGAACAGGGCCTTTTCCGCCTGGCCCGCAGGCAACACCGCCTTTATTTCTGGATAACCAGCCGGGATATGCCACATATAGAACATACCAACGCCCGCATAAGCATATATCCCCGCCCGGTGTTTGCCGGGGTTGCCGCGTTTAGGCTGGCCGACAACCTTCGCCGCCGCCGGGAGAAAAGGTTCGATATCGTGTTTGTCGATAACGGCTTTATCTTGCGCCTGTTTTCTTTTTTGGGCCTGGGGCGGAAAACAAGGCTCTGCCTTTTCCGCGCCGATAGTTTCTTGTCTTCCCCGGGCAAGGCAGATGGTAATGAATAAAAACACTTGACAGCCTCGAAAAAACAGCCTAACATAATGGTAATTGTAATTCCAAAATACGCCGAAAATGGAAATAACACCTCGTTTATTTAAAATTCTCCCAAGTAGCAGCAGATCGAGAATTATGGATTATCGAGGCTAAGCCTGGATAATCCTTGAGCGTCCTTATCACACTGCTTAATGAGACAAAAACCGACAATGTCACTTTTTGTCTCATTAACGGGCGAGACGTTATTGAGGATATATTTATGAATATACTGGGAGTTGGTTCGCCTTTTGGGCATGACCCGGCCGCGGCCCTGTTGGTTGACGGCAAGGTCGTGGCCGCGGTAGAGGAGGAACGGCTTATCCGCCTAAAGCATGCCGTAGACAAGATGCCGCTTCGCTCTATTGAGTTTTGCCTGGGTTATGCCGGGCTTAGCCCGCGGGACATAGATGTCGTGGCTTATCCCTGGTCCTACCAGGCCCTGCGGGATAAGCGGGGAGAATACCTTTGGCGTACGATCTGGGCCAAGCCCTCGCGCGCCTACAAGAAGTTTTTCCGCTGTCGCAGGGAGTTGGCTATCCAGAAGGCGTTTTTGGAAAATACGCTCGCCTGCGCCGGGTTCAAACCGGACAAGACCCGGATAAGATGGGTCGAGCACCATCTGGCCCATGCCGCATCCGCGTTTTATCTCTCCGGGTTCGGGCGGGCCGCGGTCTTGTCTATCGACGGAGGAGGCGAGATTACCGCGACCCTGTTGGCCGCGGCGCAAGGCAACCATATCCGAAAGATAAAAGAGATAATCGCCCCGGATTCTTTGGGCAACTTTTATTCCACGTTGACCGATTATTTGGGGTTTTGCCGCCAAGACGGAGAATATAAGGTGATGGGCATGGCCCCTTACGGCGAGACGTCGCGGGTAGATTTTGGCCGGATAATTTATTGGAAAAACGGCTGTTATCATTGCAACGACGACTATGTCTGGGTCGCGCGCAACCGGCGCGCCCGGCCGGACAAGGTCTATTCCCGCAAGATGGTCGAGGAGTTTGGCCCTCCGCGTGAGGGAGATGGCCTGTCCGAGCCTTATATCCATATTGCCGCGGCCACCCAGGATAAACTGGAAGAGATGGCCCTGCGGTTGATAGAGACCTATCTCGCCGATACACTAAGGGATTGTCAGGGGCGCCTGGTGTTTGCCGGGGGCTGCGCCCTGAATGTCAGCCTGAACCGCAAGATTATCGGCCATCCTTTGGTTAAGCGGCTCTGGGTCCAGCCGGCCTCCAATGACAGCGGAAGCGCCTTGGGCGCGGCAGTGGAGGCAGCCGTGTCCGGGGGAGAAGATATTACCCCTATGGACAATGTTTATCTCGGCCCGGAGTTCGATGCTGCGGCTATAGAGCGGGAACTGAAAAAGGCGGCCTTTGTTTACCGCCGGGAAGGCGACATCGCCGATGCCGCAAGCCGTTTGCTGGAACAGGGGGAGGTCGTGGGTTGGTTCCAGGGCCGGGCGGAGTGGGGGCCGCGCGCCCTGGGCAACCGCAGTATCTTGGGCAACCCCACGATAGCCGGGACCGCAGACAAGATCAACGCGATGATAAAGTTCCGCGAGAAGTGGCGGCCGTTTTGCCCGGCGATACTTGCCGAACACGCCGGGGATATCTTGGGCAGCAACCACCCTGCCCCGTTTATGACCTTTGCCTTCGAGGTGGCCGAGGGCTGGCGCAAGAGGATAGCCGAGGTTGTGCATGTCGACGGCACAGCCCGGCCCCAAATAGTAGACGAGCAAACCAATCCTTTGTTCTACCGCCTGTTGAAAAGTTTTTATGCCCGCGCCGGGGTTCCGGTGGTAATCAACACATCGCTGAACCGTCGCGGCGAACCAATGGTCTGTTCCCCCGCGGATGCCCTGATGATGTTTTCCCAAAGCGGCCTGCAATACCTGGCGATGGGGGAATATTTGTTGTCCAAAAAATCGCTACCCAACAATTATTAATACCTTGGGTCATATCTGGCAAGGCAGATTCAAGAGTCCCATTGTCAGTGATGACGTCTATCTCTTAATGGTAATGCGTTATATTGAACAAAATCCGCTTCGCGCAGGAATAATCGATCATC
>JBHHYQ010000139.1:0-3285 GCA_046757595.1 Candidatus Omnitrophota bacterium | reverse complement strand
GGTCTGCATTATCGGCACATCCTTAACCTGGCGTATGGCCCGATACAGCCGCTCCAGGTCGCTTAGCCTGTCCTGGGGATTGGGTGGCGGCAACTCCAGATAAATCTTCGTGGCCAAAGGAGAATGGACGAACAACTCCTGACGCACGGCTGCCCCGGCCTTCTCTATGTCCTCGGCCCGGCTATAGACCCCCTTGAGCCGGGACAAAAACGCCTCTTCATCGCTTACCTTAGACAGGCCCAGGCGCGAGGTCTCGGGGATATCCACCTCTAAGTCGGACAAGGCCGTAGTCAGGCAGGCCAGATATATGCCCCTCTTGCGCTCATCCGCGCTAATCCGGCCCGTGGGCAGGGCCGCCACCCGCCCCTTACGTACAACCACCTTACACCGCCCGCAGACCCCGTCTCCGGCGCAACCGGAATTTATATCGATGCCCAAAGAGATTGCCGCGGCCAACAATGTCTTGCCCTTGCCGACCTCTATCGACCTTCCCTCGGGATAAAAGGTGATTCTGTGTTTGTCCATTTCAGGTTTCAGGTTGCAGGCTTCAGGTTTCAGGTTGCAGGCTTGCAGCCTGCCGCCTGCCGCCTATCACAAATTACGCAAAAACCCCGTAATCCCCGCGGCCTCGCGCGGGCCGACGATGACCTTATATTGCGACTTTTCTTCCAAATCTCCGCTGAGGACGGCAACATAACCGGGGATGATGATATTCTTATGCCTGACCTTATCGGCAATGCCAAACTTTTCCAGTGACGTGGCAATCTTTTCCGGGGTAAACTTCTCCGCGGCCCAGGCCGTAAGCACAGACATCCCCTCGGTATCCACACTCACCAACCAGGCGGCAACCTTACTTGCCTCCACCTCTCCCAATACCGTATAATAGGTAAGGGAAAAGTTGGTCGTAACCAACACCGGGGAATTCTCGTCCGCCGCGCCCACGGCATAGGCCTTGGCCTCTACCTGCAACGGCTTCTGGGGGTCGCTGTAAATATTCTGGCGCAGGGTCAACAGGGGCAAGATCTGGTGGGCGGCAGAACAATTAAGCAAGACAATCCCCGCATATTTAAGGATATAGGCCGCGGCCTCGATAACCTGCCGGGAACTATCGCTGTCATCGGACACGGCCATCGCCGGAAAACCAAACGGCCGAAACTTTTTCTTCAGGGCCAGCCGCCTGATCTGGGTCAACTGCCAGATCTTCTCCGGCAGGCTGCCGGCCCCGCTGTCTAAGACAATCTCCTGAACCCCCAGGCCCGCCACCTTTTCGCTCAGCTCCGCCAGGGCCTCCAGGCCATCGGCCTTAACCGCCAAAGGCAAAGAACGCTCTTGGGCAATCGCCGCCATCTGTTCATAGTTATCTTTATCCGCGGCGTAAATCAAGGGCCGCCGGGCGGAAACGACATCCACATCCAGGGCGGCCTTGATCGCCTCGGGCCGAAAAGAACGCAATACCAGGGCAAGGCCCGTTGCCCCAACGACCTTTTCCGCCAGGGCGGCAAAACCCGCGGCATCTCTCTTCGAATGCCGCAGGGCAACGATATCCAGTCTAATCTCCTGGCCGATGCGTTCGAACTTCAACTTCTCGAGCTGCGAGACATAGCGCAAGGCCTCCTCATCCTCCAGACTATCCTCCAGGATAACCCCGATGCCCGCGGGATGAAAAAACTTCTCCTCGTGCCGGAACATAACATTCTCGTTGCCGACCTTAAGCTCCCTTTCCCCCTGGCCGATACTGATAAGCCTTATCGCCGGCTGGGACGAGGCCTCCAAAGAGGCCTTGGCCTCGGCGCTTATCTGCGGACACTTATCCAACCCCACGGCCTTCTTGGCCAGCTGCATAGCAAAGGCCAGGCAGGTAGGAAAACCGCACTTGCGGCAATTCGTCTTCGGCAACAACTTATAAATCCCCAATCCCGATAGCCCCATTATCTCTCCCTCCTTAATGCTTACTTGCCTGCCTCTTTTATCAAGCTTAAGGCGATGATATTGCGTTGGATCTGGTTTGTCCCCTCGTAAATCTGGGTAATCTTGGCGTCGCGCATAAACTTTTCTACGGGATAGTCGCGCATATAGCCATATCCGCCGAATATCTGCACCGCGTCCGTAGTCACGCGCATTGCCGTATCCGAGGCAAACATCTTGGCCATAGCCGACTCCCGCCCTGCGGCCTTGCCGGCATCGATCATCCGCGCCGTAGAATAAACCAGGGCCCGCGCCGCCTCGACCTGGGTCCCCATATCCGCAATCATCCACTGAATGCCCTGAAAACCGGAGACGGCCCGACCGAATTGATGCCGTTCCTTGGCATATTTTATCGCCAAATCCAATGCCCCCTGAGCAATGCCCACGGCCTGGGCCGCGACCCCGGGACGGGAAGAATCGAACGTCTTCATCGTAATAATAAACCCCATACCCTCTCTACCCAACAAATTCTCTTTAGGTATCCGACAATCAGTAAAGATCAGCTCCCGCGTAGAAGAGGCGCGGATGCCCATCTTTTCTTCTTTCTTGCCGAAGGTAAATCCCGGAGTTCCCTTTTCTACGATAAACGCCGATGCCCCGCGCGCGCCTTTGGACTTATCGGTCATCGCCACCACAGTATAAATCGAGGCGTCTCCGCCGTTGGTAATAAAATGCTTTGTGCCGTTGAGGATATAACTATCTCCATCCTTCCTGGCTGTGGTCTGGATGTTGGAGGCGTCCGACCCGGCGGCCGGCTCGGTCAGGCCGAATGCGGCAATCTTTTTGCCCAGGGCCAGATCGGGAAGATATTTCTTCTTTTGCTCTTCGTTGCCGTATAAAAGGATGGGGAAGGTCCCCAGGGCCGAGGCGGCATAGGAAACGGCAATGCCCCCACAGGCCTTAGAAAGTTCTTCGGTAGCAATACATAACTCTATAATCTTTCCCCCCGTGCCGCCGTATTCGGCCGGGATAAATATCCCGAATAGATCCGATTGCGCCAAGACCTGCATAATCTTCGTCGGGAATTCTTCTTTGGCATCCAGCTCCGCCGCCAGCGGGGCAATCTTATCCCGGGCAATCTCCCGACACAAATCCCTAATCATCACCTGTTCTTCCGTAAGCAAATAATCCATTCTCTCCTCCTTCTAAAACTCAACAAACTCAAATGTAGGTCGAGGGTTCTTAATCAAATTTAATCCTCTCTGAGCTCTGAACTCTGCTTTATTGGAGCTGGAGGGAATTGAACCCGTCGACCCGTCGCTCCTCGCTTTGCTCGTCGCTCCTTAAGGAAAAACCCTGATGGTTTTTCCTTAACGCCCT
>JBHHYQ010000138.1:0-3303 GCA_046757595.1 Candidatus Omnitrophota bacterium | reverse complement strand
GAGCAACGCGTGCCTAGGGGCAAAAGACGGCTTATAAACGCGCATTAGTAAGTCAAGGGTTAATAATTCTACCCTTTAATTCTTGACAGAGATTGCTTCGGTCGCTATCGCTCCCTCGTAACGACGAAGAGAGATGTCATTGCGTCGGCGCCATTTTCCACAGCTCGAATATGCGGCTAAACGGGGCATACCATCGGGAAAGCCGCGCCATATCCCCTTTGAGCCGAAGCCGTTTCTGGGTAACGGCGGCAAAGGGGTCCAGCTTATGGGCAAAGACCATCTGCCAGGAAGACAACGGCCCGGAGATGACAAACAGGGCGTTTTCGTCTTGGACGATTTCATCGATATGCCCCTTATTGAAATGAAAATTATAAACCCGTCCGTCATCATCTATCTTTATCGCCAGGTGAGTAGTCAAATCCAGGGCCGCGCCTTTTTCCCGGATATATTCATCCTCATTGACCAAGTCCACGATCCTGCGGATATGCTGGGGGGAAAATAAGATATAGGTTTTAGGGTTCGGAGGTTGGGGGGTTGCGGAATTTCCGGAGTTGATTGAATAAGACATCTGCGCCTTCTTATTATTGCTCTCGTTAATTTCCTTAACATCTTCTGGGGCGCTTGGACATTCTGACCCCCTGACGCTCTGAAGGCCTACCCGACAGTTTTCCTCCAGCATCTCAATCAAAGAGAATGCCTGCTTAAAGTTTTCTCCCACGCTGACCACGCCGTGATTTTTCAGGACCACGATATTGCTAGTCTTTAAGGCATCCTGCACCGGTTCAACATCGGTGACTACCGGCCCGTCTTGGGGGATAACGGGAATATTCGCCAGGTATAACCGCGCCTCGTAACTAAAGATATCCAGGCTAGCGAACCGGGCATAAAACGCCGTAGTCCAGACAGGGTGGGCATGGATAACCACATTGACATTAGGTTGATTGTAGGCAGCCAGATGCATCGGGAGCTCCGTGGTCACTCCTCGTCGCTCGTCGGGGCGCTCAGGCGAAGGCCTGGGTCGCGCTCGCCCCTCAGACAATCCATACTCTATAATCTCCTCCGCCTCCAGATAGCCCAAATAGCCGTTGTGGGCCGTAAGCAAGATCTCGTCCTCTCCGCAACGAGCAGAGATATTACCCGTGCAGCCCACCACCAGGCCCCGACGATGCAACTCCCTGCCCCAAAATATTATCCTTTCCTGCAACTGGATGTCTTTCATATCGTCAGCTCAATGCGCCTGGTTATCAGGTCCGCGGGGGTAATGTCGAAGGCCGGATAAAGGCCCTGCGCCTTTTGGGGCGCAATCCGCCGGCCGCAAAACTCAAGCAGTTCCTTCTGCGGCCTCAGCTCTATGCGGATATCCCGGCCGCTTTTGGCCGCAGACCGCGGCGGGCACAAGGCATAAAACGGCAAGTTGAACCTTTTTGCCAACAGGGCGATTTGGTATGTGCCTATCTTATTGGCAATATCGCCGTTTTGCGCCAATTGGTCTGCCCCGACAACCACGGCATCCACCCGGCCCTGCCCCATCAGCCAGGCCACGGCGCTATCCGGGATAACCGTAACCTCAAAACCGGCCCGGGACAACTCCCAGGCCGACAACCGCGCCCCCTGCAGATAGGGCCTGGTCTCGGTAACGAAAAATCGCAAATCCTTATTCTGGCGACGACAAAACTGCGCCGCCAATACCAAAGACCCACTGACATTACAATGAGTAAGCAAGGCCTTGCGACGGATTATTATCTTGCTTAATTTTTCCGCCTGCCTTATCCGCGCCTGCCTAAGCCCCTGTAAAAAACCGTCGATCTTTTTCCGCAATAATAGGGAGATATCGCCGCCATCTTTTTGCGCCGCATCTGCCCAGCCCAAGACCATCCCGGTAAAAAAGGCAAAAGGAAATGTGGGGCGGCTTTCGTTTATTGCCCGCGCCGCCCTGTTTAATGCAACCATTTGCCGCAACGGCGCTTTACCCCTGACCTTTTCCAGTAAAAGCAAAAAGATATAGTAGGCCATAAGCACCTGGCCAAAGGCGCGGGTATGCATATTCTTTATCAGGGAAATTGCCTGGGGCAGGTTATCCGCGCGCAACCAGCGCATCCGTCGAGGCAGAGCCATCTCGTCTAAACACCAAATCACCCCCTGCTTAAACCGCGCCGGCCAAAATAAAGGAGAAAACTTATCCATAATCAAAATTTAACAGAAGACCTGCGTTAATGAGACAAAAAGTGACATTGTCGGTTTTTGTCTCATTAACGGGCGGGATCGGAAAAATAATAGTCGCATTTGGGCCTGTCGTTTCTTGGCCGCAGCAGGTCTTTTTCCGTCAAGAGATCTTTTACCTCCGCGGCTACGGCCGCGGCGCTGTCTATCAGTCGCACGCCGCGCCCCATAATCCGGGCGATAAGGGGCTTAAGTAAAGGGTAATGCGTGCAACCTAATATAAGCGTGTCTATCTTTTTGGCGATTAAATGCGAAAGATAATCCCGGGCGATTGTCTCCGTTACTTTATCCTTTGTCCGCCCCTCTTCGATAAGCGGGACGAACAAAGGACAGGCCTGAGTAAATACCTGCGCCCCAGGCCTAATCTTTTTTATCTGCCGTTGGTAGGCCTGGCTGGCGACAGTGGCCCGGGTAGCGATTATGCCTATCCTGCTGTTTTTGCTGGCCCTTGCTGCCTGTCGCGCCCCGCCGGAGATAACCCCGATAACCGGCAGGCGAAAGTAGGCCTTGACCTTATCCAGGGCGCAGCTGGCCGCGCTATTGCAGGCGACAACCACGACCTTTACGTTTTTTTTCAGAAGAAACAAGGTGTTATCCAAAGAAAAACGCAGGATGGTATTGGCAGACTTGCTGCCATAAGGGACACGGGCCGTATCTCCGAAGTATACGATGTTTTCTTTGGGCAGGCAACGTCTTATTGCCTTGACTACGGTTAAACCGCCAATGCCGGAATCGAACACGCCTATGGGACGATTATCCATTTCAGGACCGAAGACCTTTTCAAGACCAAAGACCAAAGACCAAAGACCTTTTAAGGTGTTTTGGGACTGCGTCCCGAAACGCAGGACACGAAAAAACAAAAGACGACTGTCGAAGATTGAGACCAGGGGTCCTATTTTCGCGCGTAAGATAATATCCCGGCGACTATGGCCCGGGCAATCTTTTGCCGATAAAATGCGCTGCTTAACCGTTTCTCTTCCCGGGCATTGGAGACAAACCCTACCTCTACCAGGACCGCGGGCATCTGCGTCCGGCGCAACACGGCAAAGCGCGCGCCCTTGACCCCCAATATCTTAACCCCCA
>JBHHYQ010000137.1:0-3345 GCA_046757595.1 Candidatus Omnitrophota bacterium | reverse complement strand
AAGGGCCGTGGACGCGGAAATAGACATTTGATTTCTTGTCAATCGGTCCCATCCCCACCTCTCCGGTCATAATTAATACAGAAAACAAACCGCTCTCAAGCCCCAGCCTTTTACGTAGCCCTGCCTTATCCGATACGGATAAGAACTTTTCCGCTACCGGGATACCGGTTATGACTATCTTATCCGCGGGAACTCCGTAGGAAACAAGCCTGTCTTTGGCGTCGGGACAGGCCAGGCAATATTTATCCACCCCCGGGCTAAGCCAAAACCGATGCAGCGAGAAATCGGTAACGACATTGATCAGGGAAAATCCCAAATCCCCGGCGGCAAAGGCGCTCATCTCCGTGGCCATAAAATGGGTAGAGATAACACAGCTATATTTTTCCCTTCGCAAAGACCTCAAGTACCCGACGCAGCTGATAAGGTTAAAGAGAAAAATTGCCTTTCTTATCAACCCCAGCCCCTTTTTATCGGTCAACCAAAATACAAACCTCCAGACAAAGGGAAAATACCTAATCAAAAAGATATATCCCCGGGCATAGAAAAACCTAAACAGGGGGTTGGTATAATCTAAGATGTCGGCAATAACCACATCCTGCCCCTGCCGTTTGGCCCGTTCATATATCGCCTCGGCCACCCTCCTGTGCCCGGCCCCGGCCGTGGCGTAGACAATAAGCGTCTTCACTCTTTCCAAAATAATACTCCTGTGGTTATTTTTGAGTAACGATTATACAATAACTAAAATACCATATTTTCCATATCTATCAATGAAAATCTGCAAGTCATCAACTTTCAAGGCCTGACCCCTTTGGTTTGACTAATCAGCTTATCCACTGCCGCCCAGAGGTTGCTTGCCGTATGGTCGGGTATGAGCGGCCAGTTGTCCGCATTCGCGGGCCTCTCTCTTCCGCAAAACACAAGGATGGACCTTAGGCCGACATTACGGGCCGCGGCGACATCCGTGAGGCTGTCTCCGACGAAAAATGCCCCCCTGAGCGCCGAGCGGCCAATGCCGTTTTCCCGCAGGGCCCGGTATATCAGTCCGGGCTTGGGCTTGCGGCAGGAACAATTGTCGCTGTCCCGATGCCGACAATAATACACCCGACAGATCCTACCCCCGGCTCCCTCTACCCTCTTAAGCATATAGCCGGTAATCTCTTTCAGGGCCGCCGGCGAATATAGCCCTTTGGAGATGCCGGCCTGATTAGAGACGACAAAGATCCTAAAGCCGCCCTGCGTCAGGCGGGCAATCGCCGCCAGGGCCCGGGGGAGAAAACGAAACTCGCTCAAGTTGGTTACATAGTCTCTGTCTCCGGGATACCTGTTTATGACCCCGTCGCGGTCCAAAAATATCACCCGGCGCGATACCTCTCTTTTCATTTTAGTCATACTATCCAAACCCGCATCAACTTTCATCCTGAACCTCGCGCGCGGCCCCCCTATAAGCGCAGAAGTCACAATCTTCTCCCGCTTGAGGGATAATGTCAGAGTTTAAGCATCCGTGCATCTCAACTACGGTGGGCTCAACCCAGCCGTCATCCCCCTCATAGGAGATTAACGTTATATCGAACTCAAGCCGGCCGTCGAACTTATCCACATCGGTCCTGCCGTTGCAATAGACAAAATATCCTGTGTTAGATACCTTTAGCTCATTGCGACGCGCCAGCCACTGGTATATCTCCATTTGTCTCTTATAGGCATCCTGCCAATCTTTATCCAGAGACACGATTTTTTCGTTCTTGCTCGTCGATTTATAATCAACGATTATATATTCCCCCCGGGAGTTCTTCCAAAGGTCGTCGATGGCCCCGTATAGAATCAAGTTGGTTGACTTATGAAAAAATCTAACCCCCCGGAAATTATTCCGCCATTCGTTAAGCATAGGATGTCCGGCGACGACCGCATCTACCCCATAGGCCTCCATCAATAGATGGGCCTCTGCATTCTTTCTCAGCAGATCGAATTCTTTTTTAAGCAGGGTATCGACCGCGCTGTTTAAGGTATAGGGATAGCCCGGGGGCCTCCCCACGCCCAGCCGCCTGTCGAGATAAAAACACCTGGGACACTGGATAAAAAGCTCTATCTTCGATCGGCTCAATTTGAACGGGGCCTGGTCATTAGGCTTATATAACCTGTTGGCCCTTCTGGGGGTATAATATTTCGACATCTTTAACCTCGCATACACCATACGCCATCACGTAGGCGGCGTATAGCCCGCCATCACTTTTTGGAGATAAATAAATAGGCCTTTACTATCTTTTGTTCTTCGAGCGGCCGATTGGAAGAACTCACCTGAACAGACTCTATCTTTTGCACCACATCATACCCTGCGATCACCTCTCCGAATATCGTGTGGCGCATATTAAGCCATGGCGCCTGCGCCGTCGTGATGAAAAACTGGCTGCCGTTCGTATTCGGCCCGGCATTGGCCATAGCCAAAAGTCCCGGCCTGGTAAACCCCACATCCTCTCTCGTCTCGTCCGGGAAAGGCCGGCCCCATATGGAATTGCCGCCGCGGCCCGTGCCTGTGGGATCTCCGCCCTGTATCATAAAACCTTTTATGACGCGGTGAAAGATCGTCCCATCATAATACCCCTTCCTGACCAGCCCGATAAAATTCTCACAGGCGCGGGGGGCAATGTCCTCTTTCAGTTCCACCTTTATAACACCCCGGTTCGTCTCCAGGACGACGACCTTGCCTGTCCCCTCCCGCGCAAAAGAGGCCTTCCCCGCGGCCGCAGATACCGCAATAAACAAACCGACGATTACCACAAACATCCTTTTCATCTCCACCCCCTGGTTACACCGTTCTGTATTTTTATCCGCTCAAAAACAAGGCCCTCCCCGTTGCCTCATCTGCCAGTATTTGCCGTAACTCAATATCTGATACAAGGCCGCAAACAGGGCCACCATCAGGCCCACTATCCCGTCTTTATAACCCCTTTTTCCGATAAAGGCGCGGAAAAACCTGTCTACGGTGCGCCATAATGCCTGAGACAAAGACATCTTCCTGTTCGTATTTATCCACTTGCGCGCCTCAAGCGTGCTCTGGCGGTTGACACTGGCCAAAAAGTGCTCGAAGTCGGGGTAGCCCTTATGCACGATGTCCTGCCTTAAGTGTCCGCAGCCTCCGTCGATAAACACCCGGGGATGCACCTCTACCTCCTCGTACTTAAACTTGTCTTTGCGAAACAACCTCACCTTGGCCGCGGGATACCACCCCCCGTAACGTACCCAGTGGGCGCCGATAAAATTGCGCAGGGGGATGCTGAAACAGACATACTCCGTCTGGGGCAAGGCCGCATCTATCTCCTTTTTCAACTCTTCGCTCAGGTACTCGTCGGC
>JBHHYQ010000136.1:0-3359 GCA_046757595.1 Candidatus Omnitrophota bacterium | reverse complement strand
GGGACTAATTATATTGCTGTTTTTTTACGCACGACGCAATACGCAATACGCACGACGCAATACGCAATACGCACGACGAAACTCTCAACCCAATAATCGCTTTATATTCTCTCGCGTCCTGTTTACTGCCTCGGGGTGACGCATTACAAGTATATCTGCCCCGGACTGCAAAAACGAACAGGCGGTTATCGCTTCCCAAAGCACCCCCCGCTCGAACTCATCGCCCCATTCCGGAAACTCCTCGGCCCTGGCCTTGGCCTCTTTTGCCCGCCAGGCCTCCTGCCCCACGAAGCAGACAAAGGGCTGGGCCAACATCTTATCTCCGCCCAGGGCGGAAAGCCGCGCCCGTTCCATTATCGAATAGGCATACTCCAGGCCATAACCCAATGCCCCTACCGTGGGATTAATCACAATCCTCTCCCGCGCCAGGCCCATCTCCGTAATCAGGATATTCAATTGCTTGGCGATATTGATGTCGATAGGCGACTCGGCAATGATGCTATGCCCGTAGGCCATACAGGCCGCAACCAGGGTCTTGTAGTTTTTCTGCAGGGCGTCGCCGATAAGGCAACGTTGACCCTTGGCCGCCTCGGCGCACTTAGGCAAGACGATGTTATCCTTTTCTTCGTCGTTGCAACCCAGGATAATCAACGGCAGCTGCACCGCAGACAATATGTCTTTAACCAAGCCCACGGCATCCTCGGCCGACTTATTATCTGTGTCGGGGTGCGTGCCGGCAAGCCTTAGGGCCAGTAAATCCGGCCGATATTCCTTCTCGCACTTAACGGCCCAATCCACAGGATTGGCCAGGGCATCGCCGTAGGCCTGCTTTAAGCTAACCGGCCAATCTACGGGCTCGGTATCGAATACCTCCATAGCGATGGCCGGATGATGCGGCATCTCACCCTCGTCTTTAAGATAAGGCAGACCGGTCTCTCCGCCTACTCGCACCGTGCCCGCGCGCGTGCCGCCTTCTGCAGGCCCTGCGCCAATCTCCACCACCCCTATGGCATCCGCCCACTTTTCCTTAATTAACTCCCAGGCCATGATAACCTCCTAATTCAGGCTACAAGCTTCAGGCTTCAGGCTTCAGGCTGCAGCCTGTCATTATTATCTCCTCCACTGCCTTTAACGTCGGGTTCTCCTTATCGAGTTCCCCTATGGCGCGGCCGGACAACGACAAATCCAATACCTGCTTATCAAAAGGGACGAATTTTATCTCTCCCCCAGGAAGGCGTTCCGCCAGGCCTTGTTTGTCCAAACCAGCGCCGCCATCTTCCCGGAGGAAACGGTTGATTATGAACGCGGTCTTTTTTATCTCAAGATTTAACTCCCGAACTATATCATAAATCCTCTTTGCCGCAGTTATCCCTACCGGCGTAGGGTCGGAGACGATAAACAGGCAATCTGCCCGGCGCATCGTGCGCCGGGAAAGGTGCTCCAGCCCGGCCTCGTTATCCATAACCACGAATTCATAATCCTCGCAGACGCGGCCAATAATCCCTCGCAAGACATTATTGGCATAACAATAACACCCCGGCCCTTCGGGCCGTCCCATTACCAATAAGTCCACGCCCCGGCCTTCTTCCAACGCCGACTGCAGGCGATATTCTATATACCTGTCCTTGGTCATCCCCGCGGGGATCTTGTCTATATTCCTGCTAATCTCGTCGATAATCGCCCCGATATTCTCTTTGGGGTCAAGGCCCAAGACATCGCCCAAGTTGCTATTAGGGTCGGCATCCACAGCCAACAACGATCCCTTGCCCTGCTCGCACAGGCAACGCACAATCATCCCGGCAATCGTCGTCTTCCCCGTCCCCCCTTTTCCGGCTATGGCAATGGTATACATTTTATGTCCTCTGTTTATCTGCCTTCTGTCGTTTACGTATGCGGGAAAAACAGCGCCGCGACATACTCGTCCATATAACCCGTCTCCTCGGACAACTCCACGCAGGTAACCTTGCGGGCGATATCTTCCGCCTTGCGCATTGCCTGGGCCGAAAGCATAATCTCCCGCGCCCCGGCCAAAGAACTGTTGCCCACAAAACGAAACCTTTCCCGCGGGATGTCCGGCAACAGGCCGATAGCCACGGCACTTTCTATATCCAGATAATTGCCAAACCCCCCGGCGATAAACACCTTATGCACATCGTCGAAGGTCAACCCCATATATTTAACCAGGGTCGCGGCTGCGGCGAATATCGCCCCCTTGGCCCGCTTTATATTGTCGATATCCGCCTCGCTGATATAGACATCGTCCCTAAGGACGAATTGCCTTTCCCCGTTTCCCCCCCGGCGGACATAACCGTTATTTGCCGTTTTTGCCTCGTTTATCTTGCCGCTCTTGTCGATAATCCCCCGGGCGAGCATTGCGGCAATGAGGTCGATATAACCCGAACCGCATATCCCCCGCGCCGGCCCCCCGCCGATAACGGAAAGATCGACGCGATACCCCCCATTGCTCTCTCCGTCGCCGTCTATCTTCACCCGCTGCACCGCGCCGGATGAGGCGCGCATCCCGCAACACACCCCCGAGCCTTCGAAGGCCGGGCCGGCCGATGCCGCGCAGGAGACCATCCACTCGCGATTGCCCAATACAATCTCCCCGTTGGTGCCGACATCGATAAGCAGGCAAACCTTGTCTTCCGTATCCAGCCCGCAGGCCAGGACCCCGGCGGTAATGTCCCCGCCGACATAACTGGATATGCCCGGCACACAACCCAAGAGCCCCCGCGGCTTGATCTTTATCCCCGCCTCCTGGGCGCGAATAACCGGGACGAAGTTCGCCGTGGGGACATAGGGGTCGCGCCGAATATAAGTAGGGTCCACGCGCAACAAGATATGGACCATCGTCGTATTCCCGGCGCAGAGGCAACAGGTGAGGTTGTTCAGGTCAAGGTTATTCTCCTGCACGAACTCCCGGATAATCTCGTTCATCCCGTCGATAACCGCATGGTGCAGGCGCTCTAAACCTTCTTCTTTTTGGGCATAGATTATACGGGTGATGATATCGCTGCCAAATGTCGCCTGCTGATTGAATGTCGCCTTGGTCCCTAAGGCCTTCTTATCGTTTAACCCCACCAGCTGCCCGGAGATAGTAGTCGTGCCGATATCGAAGGCCACGCCGAAGTTTCTGTCTGCGGTGTTTCCCGGTTCGATAAGCACGATCTCCGTGGTGCCGTTTCTGTTGCCCAGGGTTACCGTGACCTTGAACTCCGCGGAACGCAACAAGCTACCCAGATGACGGATATTGGCCAGGCCGGTCTGCATTATCGGCACATCCTTAACCTGGCGTATGGCCCGATACAGCCGCTCTAAGTCGCTTAGTCTGTCCTGGGGATTGGGCGGCGGCAACT
>JBHHYQ010000135.1:0-3462 GCA_046757595.1 Candidatus Omnitrophota bacterium | reverse complement strand
ATGGGGTGGCAAAGAGGGATAAGCTGGGGCGTCTTTTTTGCCGCCAGTATCCCGACAAGGGTAGCCGAGGAAAACACATCGCCTTTTTCTATCCTGCCCTGCCTGATTAGGGCCGCGGTCTTTTTTTGCATACGGACCTCGGCCACGGCCACGGCGCGCCTTGAGCTCGCCTTTTTTCGCGAGACATCGACCATCGATAACGGCTTATTCATTGTCTTTCAGGTAGTAGAGAACAGACGGGAAAAATTCTCTCCACGGACCTTGGCTTTCGTCTCTTGGCCTAAGTTATCCAGCGAACGAATGTTGGCGGATATGTCCGAACCAGCCGGGTAATCGGACCCCCAGAGGACATTCTCTTTGCCGAACAATGCGCAGGCCTGTTCGATAGCAGATATAGGGGCGCCGCAGGTATCCACACAGGCCATTTTTAATATTTCCGAAGGCATCTTACCCAGGTCCCGCGCCATATTGCGGCCTCGCAACATCGTATAGATGCGGTCGAACCTCTCTTTCAAAAAAGCGGTTACCCCGCCCAAAGAAGAAAAGAGGATCTTTGCCCTGGGAAACCTTTCGAACACGCCCTCGGTCATAAACAACCCCAGGCATAAAGATATGTCGAACGAATACTCCAATACCGGCATAAGCAAGGGGTCTCTGACCCGCTCAAAGCCCACGGGATTTATCGTCTGGGGATGGACGGATACGACCATATCGTGCTTTTCCGCCGCAGCGAACAAAGGAAACATCTCCCGCGTAACAAATCTGCCGTCGTAGCCGGAGGCAATGCTTATGCCGCAAAATCCCCGTTCTTTCAAATCCTTTACCTGCGACAAGACCTCGTTATCAGGCCTCTGCCAGTCTACCAGGCCGGCAGCGATTATCCTCTTGTCTTCGCCTATGAGTTTTTCTATTTGGCTATTATATAAATCGGCCTCTTTTTTCGTCCCCAATCCAGCGCCGGCATCCGTGGAGGGGTAGATAATAAGGGCCTTGTTTATGCCATAGCGATCGAGGTAGTCGCGCAGCCTCGACAAATCGCTCCAGGGCCCTTTGTAGAAAGTGGTATGTTGGGCAATCGAAGGCGGGATGTAATGAATATGGGCGTCATAAATCATCTGGGGTGTTTCTGGCTAAAGGGGATTACCGGCTTGGACCAGGGGGTTTGTTGGTTGATTACGGAGATCTCCAAAGGGCAGACATTGGCCGGAACGCTCAGGGCAAAGATGACAGCGTCTTCTATGGCCTGCGGAGACATCAGCCGCTGCGTATTCTCCTGGGTTATCTCTTTGAGTTTTCCCGTAAGGTCGGTATTGGTTACCCCGGGAAGGATAGAGGTCACCTTGATCTCGTGATCGCGCATCTCCCAAAACAACCCTTTGGAGAAGGCCCGCAACCCAACCTTAAGCGAGCTATAAACGAGAAAATTGCGCGGGATAGGGTCGCAGAGCGTGGAACCGGAGACCATATTTATGATCGCCCCACCTCTGTTTTCTATCATCTCGTTTATTACCAGCCGGGTCATTCGCACATAACCTAAATAATTGGTGTAGGCCAGCCGTTCTAAGTCTTCCATAGGCTGCTCCTGGAACGGGTATTGGCTGGATACCCCGGCATTGTTAACCAGGATATCTATACGGCCGTATTTTTCTTTGGCCTTTTCATAAAGCCGCTTAAGGTCGGATAACCTCGTAACATCCGCGGCAACCGGCAGCGCCTCGACGCAACAGGCAGAGGCAATCTCCTTTGCCGTTTGTTTCAGTGTCGCCTCATTGCGCGCGGCCAGGGCCAGGTTTATCCCCTCTTTGCCCAGCCTCAGGGCAATCGCCTTGCCAATCCCCCGGCTGGCCCCGGTGATAATCGCTGTCTTACCTTTTAATTCCGCCATTTTGTTCCTCCCGCAAATTCGTCGACCATCTCACTCGATTACCCCCGCCAATTTTTCCCTCATCTCTTCCAATTCCCCCTCTGACGGGACATAACGTATCTTTAGGCCCTTTAAAGGGAGCTCGAATTTAGCGGCGACAAGGATATCCTCTATCTCTTCTACGACCTGCCCGCCCCAGCCGTAGGAACCAAAGGCAAAGCCTATCCTGTTTTTGGGAGACAGCCCGCGCATATAAGTAAGGAATGCCGCCACAGAAGGAAGGATGCCGCTATTAAGCGTAGGGGAGCCGATACAGATATATTTTGCCTCCAGGATAGAGGCGATTATCTCCGAGATATCGTTTGTCTTTAGGCTCTTCATCTCGCAGGAGATGCCTTTTCTCTCGAATACATCCCGGAATATATAGGCCATCTTCTCCGTAGAGCCCCACATCGTATCGTAAATAACCACGGCCTTGTCCCGGACGTAATTGTCAGCCCATCTTTTATACAGGGAAACGATATCTTCTATACGCCTGTTCCAGATTAGGCCATGGCTGGGGGCAATTGTCTCTATCTTAAGGCCAGAGACATCACCTAACAGCCTTTTTACCTGCGCCCCGTAAGGCCAAACGATGTTGGCATAGTATTTCGCCGCCTCTTCCCGGACGATGTCCCATCCCAGGTCTTCTGCGAAACGACAGGAAGAGGCAATATGCTGGCCAAAGGCATCGTTGGAAAACAAGACCCTATCTCGTTGGCAATAAGTAGCCATAGAGTCCGGCCAGTGGACCATCGGCGCCAGGATAAACTCAAGCCGCCTCTGCCCGATGTCTAAGATGTCTCCGCTCTGGACCTGTTTGAACCGCCATTCATCTCCTCCCTGGCCCCCAAAGTGTTTTTTAAGCCCCTTTACCCCGTTAGGCGAGGCCACGACCACGGCATTTTTGGCCAGCTTCATAATCCGCGGCAGGCCCCCGGAGTGGTCCATCTCGGTGTGGTTGGAGATAATATAGTCGATACGCGCGGGGTCGACTATCTTGCCAATCCTCCCTGCCATCTCGTCGAAGAGATAATGCTTTACCGTATCGATTAAGGTTATCTTTTTATCGACGATCAAATAGGCATTATAACTCGAACCGCGGGGCGTTATATACCCGTGGAAGTTACGCAACCCCCAGTCTACGCCACCCACCCAATAAATATCTTTTTTAATTTCCATATGTAATCAACGAAAATATGGGCAAACCCGTTAGTTTTTTTCTCCCGGCCAGCTCGGATAACTCAATCAAAAAACACAGGCCGATAATTTTCCCTGCGGCCTTTTCCACCAAACGGCAAACCGCGTCCACCGTCCCCCCGGTAGCCAAGAGGTCGTCTACCACCAAGACGCGCGCCCCGGGCCGGGAAAAGGCATCCTGGTGGATCTCTAAGGTATCCGTCCCATACTCCAGGTCATAAGTTACGTTATGGGTCTTAAAAGGAAGCTTGCCCTTCTTGCGCACGGGAACGAACCCCGCGCCCAATTTATAGGCCAATACCGAGCCGAAGATAAACCCCCGCGACTCTACGGCGACTATATAGTCGACCTCCTCCGAG
>JBHHYQ010000134.1:0-3462 GCA_046757595.1 Candidatus Omnitrophota bacterium | reverse complement strand
TCCAGTGGATGGGTCGCGCGCCTTGCCTACGGGCAAAATCCTGGCTTCTAAATTGTGCATTAGCAAGTCAAGGGTTAATAATAATTATTATGATTTTTAGGTTGGATAATGTTTTCCTGGCTTATGGCAGAGATGTGACGATTAGAGAGATAAACCTTTCTTTTCGGGAAAACAGGATTAGTTGTATTATCGGGCCGTCCGGCGTAGGTAAGAGCACATTGTTGCGGACCCTGAACCGGATGAACGATATCATTGCCGGTTTTTCTTTGCGGGGGAGTGTTTTGTTCCGCGGCCGGGATATTTATGCCGACGGCATCCGGGCCTGCGACCTGCGGCGGGAGGTAGGGATGGTCTTTCAGCAGCCGTGTATATTCCCCGGGTCTATTTACGATAATGTCTTGTTTGGCCTACGTCGCCTGCCAGGGGCGAAAAAAACGGAGTTCCCCCGCGCCGCGGAAGAGGCGCTTAAGTCCGTATCTTTATGGGGAGAGGTAAAAGACCGGCTTAAACATTGCGCCGCTGGGCTTTCCCAGGGGCAGCAGCAGAGACTTTCTATTGCCCGGGCCCTGGCCGTAGGGCCGAAGGTCTTGTTGGTGGATGAACCGACATCTTCTTTGGATCATCGTTCGGCAAAGGCCATAGAGGAGTTGGTTTGCGATTTGGCGCGGAAAATCACGGTGATTATGGTTACGCATAAATTAGACCAGGCGCGGCGGATTGCCGACGATGTTGTCTTCGTTTGCGGGGGGCGCATATGCGAGGCCGGCAATGCCGAGGCTGTCTTTCGTTCCCCCCAAGACATAGAGACAAAGTGTTATGTCGGCCTGCAATAAAACTGAGTTCACAAACAATTCACCTCTTCGTAATTTATTCTTCATATCGATATTATATAATTTCTTTGGAGGCAGGAGAAGTTTTACGGAGAAAGGAGGTGAATAGGAAAAGGATTGCCTTCGATAGCATAGGAAATTATATCTTGACCCTTCGACTTCGCTCAGGGTCTGTGAAAAATCCTTTGAAGTAATCCTGAGGGAAAGAACGAAGTGATTGAGCCGAAGGCTTGCTCTCGACTCGAAGACGATATATACGTTAAGTTGACATCTGCGGTTCAACCGCAGATGTCAACTTAAACGATGGGATGAATGATAAATGAGATAGGAGGAAGAGATGAAGGGTGTTTTTTTGACGCTTACCTTGTGGGTGGTTATGAGTATGTTTGGTTTGAGCCCGGCCCTGGCCGGGGAGATAGATGTCTTGGTAGACAAACTGATGAAAAAGGGGCTTTTGTCTCGACAAGAGGCGGAGGTGGTTATCGAGCGCACGCGGCAGCAGGCAATTAGAGAGAGAGAAGTTAGCCCGGCGCCGCCAGGCAGTGTGCCTGAGTGGGTGCGGAAGATGAAGGTAAAAGGTGACTTTCGCCTGCGCTATCAGTGGGAGAGAAAAAAATCCCGCGAGGATCGTAATCGGGGAAGGTATAGGTTTAGATTAGGCGTAAATACAGAGGTTGCCGATGATTTTAGTTTTGGTTTCGGCCTGGCTACGGGAGGGACTGACCCCCGTTCTACCAACCAGACGATGGTTAATAGTTTCGAGACCCCGGATATCCGCCTGGATTATGCCTTTGTACGTTATGCGGCATCTCCTTTGCTTGCGTTATACGGTGGTAAGTTCAAGAGAAAGCCGGTGCTTTGGCAGACATCCGATCTGCTGTGGGATTCGGATATCCGCCCCGAGGGGATAGCTGCGGTCGTAAACAAAGGGTTGAGCGATAACGTTTCTTCGTTTTTGAATGCCGGGGTGTTTGTCCTGGATGAGTCTTCCGCCGATACCTCGGACCCGATGATGTATGTCCTGCAGCCGGGGGTCAAGTGGCAGGCTTTAGATGATGTCCATCTTAAGGTTGCCCTGGCCTACTATGGCTTTAGCGGGGTTAAGGGGGCGTCTTTAGCCCACAACTCCGGCACCAACAGCTTAGACGGCAGCGGCAATTTGTTGTATAAGTATAACAGCATCAATCCCAACGTAGAATTAGGCCTAAGCGAGCCTCTGCCGGGCGCCGTTTCTTACGCGGCCCTGTTTGCAGATTATGTCTACAACAGCGACCCCTCGGACGACAACCAGGGTTTTCTTCTCGGGTTTAAATTGGGAGACAAAAAGGTGAAAAGGCGCGGCCAGTGGCAGTTTAAATATGCCTATCGCCGCCTGGAAAAAGACGGCTGGCTGGATGCATTTCCCGATTCGGATTTCTACGGCGGAGAGACGAATGTCAAGGGCCAGGAGTGGATATTCGATTATGCCTTAAGAAAGAATGTCGTGTTCGGCCTGGATTATTATTATACAGAGAATATTAATGGTGTAAGAAAGCCGGAGAATCTTCTCCAGGTGGATTTGAAGCTTAAGTTTTGATGCAGGCGGCAGGTTGCAGGTTGCAGGATTTTGTGTTTTCGGGGCTTCGTCCCGAAATCGATACCGTTGTTAATCTTTGATAATTGATAGGAGGTATATAATGAAGAAGAGGTATTTATCTGTCTTGTTTGCTGTAGGGATGTTGTTTTTCGGGTTAAGCTGCGCCCATGCCGAAAAGATGGTAAAGATGGTGCAGATAAAGGGCTCGGACACCCTGATAAACCTTGTCCAGAAACTATCCGAGGTCTATATGAAGAAAAATCCCCGCCGTTACATTGCCGTGACCGGCGGGGGGTCGGGCACGGGGATTGCCGCGTTAATTAACGGAAAGTGCGATATCGCCGATGCCTCGCGCCTGATGAAGGCCAAAGAGGTTGCTCAGGCACGAGAAAGGGGAATAAAGCCCACCAGGATTGTTATCGCTATGGACGGGATAAGCGTCATAGTCAACCCCCGCAATGCCGTAGACAGCCTTACTATGGGCGAACTGAGTAAGATATTCCGGGGAGAGATTAGGAACTGGAAAGATCTCGGCGGCGCGGATATGCCGATTACCCTTTACGGACGGCAGTCCAACTCCGGCACATTCGCCTTCTTCCGTGAGGCGGTGTTAAAAGGGGATTATTCCTCCGATATGCGCCGCATGAACGGCAACGCCCAGATAGTGGAGGCGATAAAGCAGGATATGTCCGGGATAGGGTATGTCGGGGTAGGTTATGCCAGGGGGGCTGGCGATAGTTTGAGTATCGTTAAGGTTGCCTCCCGCGCCGGCGGAGAATATATCAGCCCGCTCGATTCTCGGGCGGTAAAGAGCGGAAAGTACCCCATTGCCCGGCCCTTAAACCAATATACGAACGGTTTACCCCAAGGGACGGCGCGCGATTTTATCCTCTTTGAGTTAAGCGGGCAGGGGCAGCAGATTGTCGGGCAAGAGGGGTTTTTCCCTATCCCCGGCGAATACCGCAAGTTTAACAAAAAAGGCGCGGGCTTGGAATAGAAAATTCACAACGTATACGAAATTGGGCGATTTTGGCAGCCTTTATATGTAAAAGAAAA
>JBHHYQ010000133.1:0-3463 GCA_046757595.1 Candidatus Omnitrophota bacterium | reverse complement strand
TACGGGCAAAAGACGGCTTATAAATGTCTCATTAACAAGTCAAGGGTTAATAAGGAGGAAAAATGCAGCTTAATGATTTGCTTGAGCATACCAGCGAGTGGTTGAAAGGCACGGGTCCGGATGCCAACATCGTTATCTCCAGCCGGGTGCGTCTGGCGCGTAATTTGGAGCGGGTGCCTTTTCCCCATTGGGCAAACAAAAAACAGAGCGAGATGACCCTGCAGGTTATCAGAAAGGCGATATCCCAAGATGACTATCTTAAAAGCAGCATGTTTTTACGCCTGGCCGAGATAGACAATATCGATAAGCAGTTTCTCGTCGAGCGGCACCTGATGAGCCGCGAGCATGCGATGCGCTCGGACAGCAAAGGCATAGTCGTCAGCGGGGAAGAGATCGCCTCGATTATGATTAACGAAGAGGACCACCTGCGCATACAGATTATGAAGTCCGGGTTTGACCTCACTGAGGCCTGGAACATTATCAATAGCATAGATCTCTCTTTATCGCGCAGGTTGCCTTTTGCCTTTTCTGCGGACCTAGGCTACCTTACGGCCTGCCCCACGAATGTCGGCACGGGGATGCGGGGTTCGGTTATGCTCCACCTGCCCGGGTTGGTAATGACTAAACAGATAAATAAGGTCTTGGCGGCGATAGCCAAGCTTTCTTTTACCACCCGCGGTCTTTACGGGGAAGGGACTCAGGCCGCGGGCAATTTCTTCCAGATATCCAACCAGGTTTCTTTGGGGCAGAATGAGGAGGAGATAATCGAGAACATAAAGGGGATAATCCGCCAGGTAATCGACCAGGAGAATATGGCCCGCCTGGCCCTGATGCAGGGGGGGCGGCAGGTGCTTGCCGACCGCGTCTTTCGCGCCTTTGGCATCTTAAAAAGCGCCTATATCATCAACAGCGCCGAGACCATCGAGATGCTCTCGATGCTGCGTCTGGGGCAGGACTTGAGGATAATAAAGGATATCGACCGCCGCATGATAAATGAGCTATTGATATTGACCCTGCCGGCGCACCTGCAGAAGATAGAAAAGAAAAAGCTCGGCGCTCAGGAGCGGGATGTCAAGCGCGCGGCGTTGATTAGGAGAAAATTGGAGTGTAAGAGTAACACGGGGCGCAAGAGCACATAAGCACAAGATATTAGAGCGCAAGCGTATAAGGGCATTAGGCTGCAACCAGCGCG
Source organism: Candidatus Omnitrophota bacterium (assembly GCA_046757595.1). GTDB lineage: Bacteria > Omnitrophota > Gorgyraeia > Ghiorseimicrobiales > Ghiorseimicrobiaceae > JBHHYQ01. The sequence goes on along the minus strand of JBHHYQ010000133.1, from coordinate 2,271 downwards.
TCAGCGTTCCGGCAGGCCCCGTTAGAAGCCTTCGGTTTTCTAACGGGGTAAGCCGTGGCAAAAGAATGCTGGTGCGCCGATAAACCGGTCTGGCGATACCCTGCTTGTGTTCCGATGCTGTGCGCTTGTGTTGCTGATATCGGGAGGATAGACAATGTTCAACAAGTTTACGGAGAGGGCAAGGAAGGTAATAATTCTGGCTAAAGAAGAGGCGCGCAGGTTCAATCATGATTATATCGGCACGGAGCATATTCTTCTGGGATTGGTGCGCGAGGGCGAGGGGGTTGCCGCAGCAGTCCTGGATAAGTTTGGTATGGGGTTGGGTCGGGTGCGGCTGGAGGTGGAAAAGTTCGTCCAGCCCGGCCCGGGGACCCAGGTAATGGGGGATATTCCTTTTACCCCGCGGGCGAAAAAGGTCTTAGAGCTTGCCGTAGACGAAAGCCGGAGTATGGGGCATAATTATATCGGCACGGAACATATCCTCCTGGGGCTTATTCGCGACGGCGAAGGCGTTGCTTTTCAGGTGCTGAATAATTTAGGCCTGGATTTGGATCGTTTGCGCCAGGAGGTAATGGAGATATTGGGATCGGCGGTTCCCGGAGGCGCGCCGTCTGGGGGCAAGGGCGCGGTCGGGGCAAAGGGCAAGAGTAAGACTCCCGCTCTGGATGCCTTTGGTCGGGATGTAACCGCCCTGGCCAAAGAGGGTAAACTCGACCCTGTAGTCAACCGTAAGGTAGAGATCGAGCGGGTAATTCAAATCCTGGGGCGCAGGACGAAGAATAATCCTGTATTGTTGGGCGAGGCCGGGGTAGGCAAGACGGCTATCGTCGAGGGGTTAGCCCAGGCGATAATCGCGGGGAATATTCCTGAGATATTGCGCGATAAGCGGATTATTATTCTCGATTTGGCATTGATGGTTGCCGGGACAAAGTATCGCGGCCAGTTCGAGGAGCGGATAAAGGCGGTGATGCAGGAGATCAAGCGCTCCAAAGAGGTAATTATCTTTATCGACGAGCTGCATACCCTGGTTGGGGCTGGGGCAGCAGAGGGGGCGATAGATGCCTCCAATATCTTAAAGCCGGCCCTGGCCCGGGGGGAGATACAGTGTATTGGGGCGACCACATTGGATGAATACCGTAAATATATCGAAAAAGACGCGGCCCTGGAGCGCAGGTTCCAGACAATAGTGGTTGAACCGCCCACGGTAGAACAGACGGTAGAGATACTCAAGGGGTTGCGGGATAAATATGAGGCTCATCATAAGGTGGAGTTTTTGAACGAGGCCTTAGAGTCCGCGGCCAGGCTTTCCGATAGGTATATTACCGGGCGTTTTCTTCCCGACAAGGCGATAGATTTGATCGATGAGGCTGGGTCGCACGCGCGGCTCAAGGTTTTGACTGCGCCCCAGGAGATAAAGAGTGTTCAGCAGAGGATAGAGCAGATAAGGAAAGAAAAAGAGGGGGCAGTAAAAAGCCAGGATTTCGAACGGGCGGCAACCTTGCGCGATGAGGAGAAAAAGGTTAAGGCCGAGCTGGAGGTGGCGAGCAAGACTTGGGTTACCAAGCGAGACAAGATGCAGCCGCGGGTCAACGGCGAGGATATCGCCGCGATTGTCTCCCAGTGCACGGGGATTCCTCTGTCTCGGCTGGAGCGCAAAGACAAAGACAAGTTAATGAAGGTGGAGGCGGATATCGGGCGCAGGGTCATCGGGCAGGATGAGGTGATAAAGTCCGTGGCCCGCGCCCTGCGGCGTTCGCGCGCGGGAATAAAAGATCCCCGTCGGCCGATTGGTTCCTTTATTTTTCTCGGGCCTACCGGCGTGGGCAAGACCTTGCTTGCCCGCACGATTGCCGAGTTTATGTTTGGGGATGCGGATGCCATTGTTCAACTGGATATGTCCGAGTATATGGAGAAGTTCAATGTCTCGCGGCTGTTGGGGGCTCCGCCGGGGTATGTGGGGTATGAGGAGGGTGGGCAGCTTACGGAGAAGATAAGGCGCCGACCCTATGCCGTTATCCTGCTGGATGAGATAGAAAAGGCCCATCCGGATGTGTTCAATATTTTGTTGCAGGTGTTCGAGGAAGGGCGGCTTACGGATAGTTTCGGCCGCAAGGTTGATTTTCGCAATACGATTATCATTATGACCTCCAATGTGGGCACGGAGATACTGCGTAAGCAGGGTTCGTTGGGATTTAAGTCGCAGAAGGAGGATATAAGTTATCAGGAGATGCGGGAAAAGTTGATGGACGAGGTCAAAAAGACCTTCAAGCC
>JBHHYQ010000132.1:0-3464 GCA_046757595.1 Candidatus Omnitrophota bacterium | reverse complement strand
GTCAACTTAACTTTCGTCTCCCACAAAGATGCCAATTCTCTCATAAAAGTGGCAGAAAATTTCCTGGAAAAGCGGGTTTTTTGAATTGCGACACAGTCTGATTGTCGGTTTTTGTCTCATTAACGTTTTGGCAGGCGGACAACCTCCGCCATCCGGGAAAACAACCACCACCCGCAGAGAGAATTATAAATAGCCTCGATAAGCAATATCAAGAACAAAGACGGCAGGGGAGGCAGGGCGGCGCGGCGCAACAACCCGTTAAACGACAAAAACAAGAGATAATTGCCGGCCGTAGCCGATATCACCAGGGCGAGATAAACAAACTTATTATCCTTATATATCTGGGCGCCGGTCCGGCGCGCCAGGATAAACCAAAGGCAAAAACAAAAGGTATTGAGGCCAAATATCCCCCCGGAAGAGGCATCCTTGAACAGACCCGCGGCAAGCGCCAGGATAACCCCGCGCCTCAAGTCGAATAACCCCCAGAATATCACCAGGAGCAACAACAGGTCCGGCCGGACGCCGAATAAAAACCACTCCGGGGGCAGGCAATAGTGCAACAAAAAATAGGATACCAGGAATAAAATAACCATCCGCTTATCATATTTTTCGGGACAAGTAAGTCTGTTTCCGCCGGGGATTGAGTTTGTTGAGTTTGTTGAGTTCTGTGTTTCGGGACAAAGCCCCGAAACATCTCCTTAAAAAAATCTTCGATCTTCAGTCTATCCTTTACCTCAACTTCAAGGTCATCAAGGTGCAGATAATGAATATTATCCCCACTATCCAAAAGCGCACGATGATCTTGTTCTCGTTCCAGCCCCTGATCTGAAAATGGTGGTGCAGGGGGGCCATATCGAATATGCGCCGCCCGGTCAGCTTGAAACCAACAACCTGCATAATCACCGAGAAGGCCTCGAAGACAAAGACCATCCCCACTATCCCCAACAACAACTCTTTCTTGATCAATACCGCTATCGTCCCCAGGGCCCCGCCCAATGCCAACGACCCCGTATCCCCCATAAATATCTCCGCCGGATAACAATTAAACCAAAGAAAACCCAAAGAAGCCCCAAAAACCGCGGCGCAAAAGACCGTCAGCTCCCCGGCTAAGGGAATATGGGGGATAAGCAGGTATTTGCTAAAGGCGTAATGCCCGCTGACATAACTCAGCAGGCAATAAAACAAGGCGACCATCGTCACCGAACCGATGGCCAGGCCATCCAGGCCATCGGTTATGTTCACGGCATTGGAGGAGGCGACAACCACTAAGATAATAAGCAAGACATAAAAGGCCCCGATGTCCCAGGCCAGGTTCTTCAGGAAAGGGACATCTACTATCGTGGAAAAATCCCCGCCCCAAAAAAGCAATCCCGCGATGACCAAAGCCAACAGCCCCTGCCACAACAGCTTATCTTTGGCCCTCAACCCCCCGGGGGCTATCCCGCTCCACTTGAGATAATCGTCGCGAAACCCCACCAGCCCCAACCAAAGCAGGCTAAGCAGGGCAAGCAATATATAAGGACTACCCAGGTCTCCCCAAAGGACAACCGCAAACACTATCGCGGCGATAATCAACACCCCGCCCATGGTCGGCTTGCCCTGTTTTTCCTTCTGCGCGGCATAAATCCGGCCGCAATGCGGCTTAAACGCCTCCTCCCCTATCTTGCCGGCGCGCAGCTTGCGGATAAACCAGGGGCCAAAAATGACACAAAACAAAAATGCCGTCACCGCCCCCAACCCGGCGCGCACGGTAATATAACGAAAGACATTGAACCCGAAAAACAAATCCCGAAAAGAGTATAATAGATGATATAACATATCCCCCGGTTACTCTTAGGGCTTTTTATCAACCCTTGGCCTTTTATATTAACAGATTGGATGAACGGCGAGTTGCGCAGCGAAACAAGCCCCTGTCTGAGCTAAAGACACAGGTTGTCAAATCCCTATTCACCGTTCATCCCACCCCCACCACTCTCTCCATCTCCATAGCCCGGGAACCCTTAATTAAAACCAGGTCGCCGGGTTGGGCCAGGCCGAACAATACCTTTCCCGCCTGGCGCGCGCAAGCGCAATGATAGACACGGATACTCTTTTTTCCCCGCGCCGCCGCCGCAAACGCCTCTTTGCTTAGTTTACCTACGGTAATCAATATCTGCGCCCCGCAAGATACAACCTTATCCGCCAGCTGCCGGTGCCAAGACAGAGAACCCTTTCCCAGCTCCAACATATCCCCGATAACGCATATCCTGCGGCCGCAAACCGGCAGCTCGGCCAATGTGCCTATGGCCCGGGACAAAGACAAGGGATTGGCATTATAACTGTCATCTAAGATGCAAACACTGCCCCCGCGGCCGCGCCCCTTTCCGGGAACCCTGATACGACGCAGCTTAAGCCGGCCGCAGGAGGGGATAAAACGCGCCAGTCTTTCCTGCATCTCCTTTACGCCCACCCCCAAGGCAAAGCCGCAGGCAAGGGCCGCCGCGGCATTATAAACATTATGCCGGCCCAGGGCCTTAAGCCGAAAACGATGCCTATGGCCCAAAAGAAAAGTCGTTCCCCCAAATGTCTGGCGGATACCGGAAAAGGTAAAATCACGGCCCGGCCCGGCCCCGAATGTCCACACCGTCCTGCTGCCGGCGCGCCGTATCCGCAACAACTCATCGTCGCCGTTCACTATCGCCAGCTTGGGCGGCTGTAGCATCGTAAGCAAGGCGCGTTTTTCCCGCCCCACCCTCTGCGGCGAACCCAAGAACTCAAGGTGCGCCGGCCCGATATTGGTGATTATGCCGATGTTCGGCCGACAAATACGAGCCAGCCTCTTTATATCCCCGGGCCGGCCCGCGCCCAACTCTACCACGGCCGCCTCGATACGGCCATCCAGACGCAACAAGGTCTGAGGCAGGCCCACAAGATTATTATACGTGCCCTCGTTCTTTAAGATATTGAAACGCCCGGAAAGCAGGACATAAATCATATCCTTGGTCGTGGTCTTGCCGCAGGAACCGGTAACGGCAATCAACGGCAAGGAGAAACGCCGGCGGTGGAATGCGGCAATATCCCCCAGGGCCCTTAATGTGTCTTTGACCCCGATAAAGGCAACTCCCCGGCCGCCTGTTTTTCGCTGCAAACGGCGCAGCAAAGCCCCCCCCGGCCCCAAACAATGCCGCCTATCGAACACTATTGCCGCCGCGCCCTTGTCTATTGCCGCTGTTATGAATTTATGCCCGTCGAACCGCGTCCCGCGCAAGGCAACAAACGCCTCCCCCGGCCTTATAGCGCGCGAATCCGTAGACACCCCCACAACCGGAGCCCGGCCCCCGCCCACAACAAGCTCCCCACCCGCAGCCTTTAGTATCTCCCGCAAGGTAAACATCGCCCCCCGAATATCAAAATAATGTTACAAACCGACAATCAGACTGTGTCGCAATTCAAAAAACCCGCTTTTCCGGAAATTTTCTGCCACT
>JBHHYQ010000131.1:0-3464 GCA_046757595.1 Candidatus Omnitrophota bacterium | reverse complement strand
CATACAAACGGCCTTCGCCGCGTATCTTTTCGAATGAAGATATGCCTAAGGGTAGGTTTTGCATTGGCTTGCCAAGACGTTAATGAGACAAAAAGTGACATTGTCGGTTTTTGTCTCATTAACGTTTTTGGTCTTTGGTCTTTAATCTTTGATCTTGTTTTGCGCTCTGAAGTTACTCTTATGCTTTATGCTAACTCCCATATCCCTGAAATGGAATAGACGGGGCGGACGCGGCGCCGCCTTCCTCCTTTGCTTGCTTGTCCCTGGCCGCCTCCTGGGCAATTATCTTACCCACATGCACCTTTACCGTAATCTCCTCCTCCAGCCCCAATATCTCCTGGATCTTACCTTTTATCCCCTCCTGCAGGCTATTGGTCAACTCCGGGATATTTGCTTCGGAACGAAGGGTTATCCTTAGGTCTACCTCCAGGCCTTTTTTCCCGGCAATAACATCGGACCGCGCCTCTTTTATCTCCGCCATCTCCGCTGTCAGGCGCTTGATTAAATCCTCTACCGCCGACAGGGCGATAGTAACCTGGCCCGAAGGATTATTAAAGGCAATGGTCTTTTCTTTTTGCATCTTGCCCATCAACACCTGGGCAAAGGAAAAGGCCAGGATTATAAGCAAGACGCCGGCCAACACCAAGATAATGCCCGAGTTTTCCATCCCATAGACAAAGTCCAGGGCGGCGATAATATCATTGGGCCGTATCAGCTGCAAAGGCAAGGCCACCAACAACAACCCCAACACCGTAAGCACACTGACATAAAAATAAATCCCCAAATTATAAAGAAAACGCATCCCGGCCTCCTTTCACCCCTTCTCCACCTCCTGAATATTCACGTCTATGTCCTTAATCACCGCATCGGTCATCTTCTCTATCGAGGCCTTGATGTTCTCCTGAACCTTGGCCGCGACATCCGGCAGATTAAAACCGTATTTCACGATAATCGGAACCGTAACCAGGGCCTCGCCGTTATCGTCGAAATCTACGCCAATCGCCCCCGGGCTATTCTTTCGGCCGAGAAGATCGTATATCCCCGTCTTTATGTCTCCCCCAATCCTGGCCACGCCTTCCACCTCGACGGTAGCAATAGACGCTATAGAGGCAATAACCTTTTTGTGCACCCTAACCTTGCCCAGATCCGTATTTGTCCCCTGCCTCATCTCTCCTCCTCCGTATCCATATCCTGACAAATGTGTTTTAAAAAGTCGGTGCGGACATCTCCCTCCAGAAACAACCTATTGTCCAAAATCTTTCGATGCAACCCTACGGTTGTCTTAATCGGGCCAACTATCAGCTCATCCAGTGCCCGGCGCATAACCTTAATCGCCTCTTCCCTGTCTTCGCCGCAGGCAATAATCTTGGCCAGCATAGAATCGTAATAGGGGCCGATAACGCACCCGGGATAAATATGGCTATCTACCCTAACTCCCCCGCCCCCGGGAAAATTGAGGGCCTCTATCTTTCCCGGACAGGGGACAAAATTGTTATCCGGATCTTCGGCATTTATGCGGCACTCTATCGCCGCCTGGCGGCAGGCCAGGTCGCCCTGCTCCAAGGCAAGTTTCTCCCCGGCGGCAATCATAATCTGCCACTTTATCAAGTCCACGCCATAGGCCACCTCGGTTATGGGGTGCTCCACCTGAATGCGTTTATTAAGCTCCATAAAGTAAAACCGGTCTTCTTCGTCCAGCAAAAATTCCACGGTCCCCGCGCCGCGGTAATTTATCGCCTTGGCCCCTTTTACCGCGGCCTCGCCCATCTTGCGGCGCAAACGGCTGTTTAACGTCGGAGACGGCGTCTCTTCCAAGAGCTTCTGATGACGGCGCTGGATAGAGCAATCTCTTTCTCCCAAATGGACGACATGGCCATAATTATCGGCAAGTATCTGAAACTCTATATGTCGCGCCGGGTTTACATACCTTTCTATATATACATCCGAGCTGCCGAATGCGGCCTCGGCCTCGGCCCGCGCCGTAAGCAAAGAACCGGCCAAACGCACATCGTTATGGGCGATACGCATCCCTCGCCCACCGCCGCCCAAAGAGGCCTTGAGGATTACGGGGTATTTTATCCGGCGGGCGATCTTTAGCGCCGCCTCTTTATCTTCGATACCCGCGCTGCTGCCGGGGACCACCGGCAGCCCGGCCTTGCGCATGGTCTGGCGGGCGGACATCTTATCCCCCAACATATTCATCGAGGCCGAGCCCGGCCCGATAAAGGTAATCTGGCAGGACTCGCATATCTCGGCAAAATGGGCGTTTTCCGCAAGGAAACCATACCCGGGATGTATGGCCTCGACATCAGTAATCTCCGCCGCGCTGATAATCGCCGGGATATTAAGATAACTGTCGGCGGCAGGGCCGGGGCCGACACACAATGCCTCGTCGGCAAAACGCAGATAGAGCTGGTCCTTGTCCGCCTCGGAATAGACGGCCACGGTGCGGATACCCATCTGCCGGCAGGCGCGAATAATCCTTAAGGCTATCTCCCCCCGATTGGCAATAAGTATTTTGGAAAACATAATTAACCCCTCATATTAAAGTAAGTGACGGGGACTGGATTTGAACCAGTGACCAAGCGGGTATGAGCCGCTTGCTCTGCCAGACTGAGCTACCCCGCCGATAAGAAGGAATCGCAATATATCTGATTATTCAGAATAATGTCTGCGGCCCTTAGCCCGTCCATCAAGTCTTTGTCCAGGGGGTCGAGTATCGCCGCATCCAGGCCCGCGGCCTGGGCCATTACCAAAAATGTACGGTTGATCAAACTGCGCTGTTTCGTCCCCTGGGAGACATTGCTTAAGCCGACTATCGTCTGGGGCGCGGGATCGGCCAAGAGCTTGAACTCGGCCAGGGCCCCCAACACCTCTTTGCCCTGCGACTGGGCAACATTGACCGGCAAGACTACCGGGTCGAGATAAAGCCTTTCCAGGGGGAAATTTTTGTCCTGGCAATAAGTGACGATCTGCGCCGCAAGCTCCAACCGCAGCGCCTTGTCCTGCGGCACGCCCTTTTTATTCAGGCACAATCCGATAAGGCGGCTGTTGTATTTTAGGGCCAGCGGCACCAGGACATCGAGCTTCTCGTTATCGGCAGTGGTGGAATTTATTATCGCCGCTGTCTTGGCCACGGACAACCCGCTCTCGATAACCTCGGGCTTGGTGCTATCCAGACAAAGAGGCACATCCACAACCTCCTGGATAACCTCCACCAACCACTTTATGTCCTCCCTGGGCCGCGCCGAGGCCGGGCCGCAATTGACATCCAGGGCCGCGGCCCGCGCGGCAACCTGTTGCCGCGCCAAACCCTGAATAACATCTTTATCTTTGGCCTTTATCGCCGCGCCCACCTGCTTATACATCCCGTTGATCAACTCCCCTACGATAAACATCCCTGCCTCCTTATTGCGTATTGCGTATTGCGTATTGCGTATTGCGTATTGCCTGCCTGCGGCAGG
>JBHHYQ010000130.1:0-3473 GCA_046757595.1 Candidatus Omnitrophota bacterium | reverse complement strand
TTTCGGGGCTTTCCGTTCTTGATGCCTTCTTTTACTCTCTGCCCTCTGCCCTCTGCCCTCTGCCCTCTGCCCTCTGCCTACATCCCCCATATCTTACCCTTTGTGTTTCTCCTCCCCCTACCTGTTGTATTAAATAAAAATAATTGCTGTTTTGGTAATTTTTTACTTGACAAACCCCGCTTTGTGGTTTATACTTGATGATTAGTGGAGCAAAGTGGAGGAAAGTGGTGTTTTACGGAGAATACGAACACAATATCGACAAGAAGGGGAGGATTATCCTTCCGGCTAAATTCCGCGAGGCGGCCCAGGAGAATTTTATCGAGAAGTTCTTTGTAACCCGGGGGCTGGACAAGTGTTTGTTTATGTTCGGCGAGGAGGAATGGAAGGCGCAGGAACAGAAGTTTAGGTCTATGTCTTTTACCAAGCCGGAATCGCGGCGCTTCAATCGCATATTCTTTTCCGGCGCCGTGGATGTTGTCCCGGATAAACAAGGGCGCATCCTTGTCCCGCAATATCTCAAGGAATTTGCCGGGATTAAAAAAGATATTATTCTTATCGGGGTTTCCAATCGCATAGAGATCTGGGATAAGTTGTTGTGGCGGGAGTTTTATGGTTCGGCGCGAGACGAATTCGAGCGCACCGCCGAGGGCCTTATCGAGTAATGGAGCATAAGCCGGTGATGAGTAAAGAAATCGTTAGTTGTCTGGATTTGGCGCCGGGTAAGGTGGTCTTGGATTGCACCGTAGGTATGGGCGGGCACAGCGCCCTTATTTTGCCCAAGATACTGCCGGGGGGGCGGCTTATCGCTATGGACCGGGACGAGGAATGCCTGGAGTATGCCCGAAGGAGATTGCAGGATCTCTCTCCTAATATTAGTTTTATCCATAACGATTTCCGCAACTTCGACCGGGCGTTGGATATTGCCGGCGTGGATAAGGTGGATGCGATGTTGTTCGACCTGGGGGTCTGTTCCCTGCAGCTGGATACCCCGGAGAGAGGTTTTAGCATCAAGCGCGATGCCCCTTTGGATATGCGCATGGACCGGTCTAGTTATATCTCTGCCTATGACCTGGTGAACAACCTTACGGAGAGCGAGATATCTTCCATCCTCAGGACTTTCGGACAGGAGAGGTGGCATAACCGCATTGCCCGTTATCTCGTCCGGGCGAGGGAACAGGAGCCGATAGCCACTACCGGCCAGTTGACGGCAGTCGTGCTTAAGGCGATGCCGCGCGGTTTTGGTTATCAGCGCATCCATCCGGCAACCCGGACCTTCCAGGCCTTTCGCATTGCCGTAAATCGCGAGCTGGAGTCTCTGGACGAGGCCCTGCTTAAGGCAGTGGATTACCTGTCGCCCGGAGGCAAGATCTGCGTCATATCTTTTCATTCCCTGGAGGACAGGGTGGTCAAGAATGTCTTTAGAGGATTTTGTCATCAGGGGAAGATTAGTTTGGTGCATTCCAAGCCTTTGGTCCCGAGCGGGGAAGAGATTAGCGAAAACCCCCGTTCGCGTTCGGCAAAGTTAAGAGTTGCGCAATTAACCAGCCCCTTATGAGAGCCCCGTTAATGAGACAAAAAGTGACATTGTCGGTTTTTGTCTCATTAACGGGGCGGTAACGATTATGAAAACCGGCAGGATTGTTGCCTTTATTTTTCTGGGGACAGGGCTTTGTTTGGGCTATGTATGCCAGCAGACCAGGATCGTGCGCCTGTGTTACGAAAGACAGCACAAGACAAAGGTTTGCAGAAATCTCATTGATGAAAATATGTCCCTGCGCTATAATATAATCCAGCTCGCCTCTTCCCGTAATTTGACGCGCCATCTTGAAAAGTTGGGAGCGGATTACGAGATAGCTGATTTTTCGCGGGTGGTGGAATTGCGGCCGCGGGTAGTTATGGAAAAGGTTTATGCCCGCAGGGCAGTGGCAGTAGAAAAAGAAAGCATGTTCTCCAGCCTGTTTAGTCCCCGCGCCGAAGCCCAGACCGATAGGTTGCCGTATTAATGCAATGCGTTTTTCCAAAGCGAAACTTTGGAAGAGGTCTTTGATCCGATAAATTGTGTATATCCCAAGCCGCCTTTCCCGTTTCCGCATAGTTTTTTCGCTGTTTGCCGTTATCTTTTTCTGCCTGATCCTTCGCCTCTTATTTATCCACTTTTCCCGCGGGGAATATTTAAATAATCTCGCCCAAAGGCAGCATAGTTTTTTTACCGAACTAAAGCCCCGGAGAGGGAGGATCTTCGACCGCAACCTCCGCCTGCAGGCCTTGAGCCTTGCCTCGGCCTCTCTCTATGCCGTTCCGTCGAAGATTGAGAAAAAGAAGTCCCTGGCCAAGAGGCTCAGTCGGGTTTTGGGCCGGGATAGCGATTATTTCCTGCGGCGCCTTCGGCGCAAAAAGTCGTTTATCTGGCTGGCGCGCAAGATTTCCGATCGGGACGCAGAGAATATTAAGGGCTGGGGTGTCTCTGGCTTGGGTTTTGTGCGCGAGAACAAGCGGCGCTATCCCAACAATGAACTGGCTGGTCATATTTTGGGTTTTTCCGGCATGGACGACCGGGGCCTGGAAGGGCTGGAGTTAAGATATGATAGTTACCTGCGTGGGGAGCCGGGATGGTACCGCAGCATAAAGGATGCCCGCCGCCGCCCCCTGCTTATCGACGAGCGGCTTGTCCCTGCCCGCGACGGTTATGACCTGGTCTTGACCGTCGACGAGATAATTCAGTTTATTGCCGAAGAGGAGTTGGATAAGGCCTATAGGAAATCGCAGGCTCGCGTGGCGATGCTTATAATCGTCAATCCCAATAACGGAGAGGTTCTTGCCTTGGCTAATCGTCCGACATTCGACCTTAATAAGGCCGGTAGAGTTGATGGATCTGCCCGTCGCAATCGCGCGGTAACGGATTATTTCGAGCCGGGTTCGGTGTTTAAGGTCGTTACTGCCGCGGCGGCGTTGGAGGAGAATGCATTTAGCGAGGATGACAGGTTTTTCTGCGAGAACGGCCGTTATCGCGTCGGGGGTCATATCCTGCATGATTATAAGCCGCATGGCTGGCTTACATTTCGGGAGGTTATCTCCGAATCCAGCAATATCGGCGTAGTAAAGATCGCCCAGAAGCTGGGCCCTGGCGTTATCTATGATTATGCCCGCAGGTTTGGTTTTGGCGCGTTAAGCGGCATTGACTCGTATGGGGAGACCCGGGGGGTGTTGAGGCCGCCGGCTAAATGGTCGGGGACATCTATCTCTGCCGTGCCTATCGGCCAGGAGGTCTGCGTTACGGCGCTGCAGCTTGCCGGGATGATCTCGGCCGTGGCCAACGGGGGGTTGTTGTATCGGCCGCATTTGGTGCGGATGATACAGGACAAGCGGGGAGAGATTATCCGTGAGTTTAAGCCGCAGGTAGCGCGGCGGGTTATCTCGCAGGATACCGCCCGCAGGATGAGGGGTATTTTGGCCGATGTGGTTAACGACGGCAC
>JBHHYQ010000129.1:0-3499 GCA_046757595.1 Candidatus Omnitrophota bacterium | reverse complement strand
AAAAAAAGAGAAAGAGGACGCCTTAGATGCCGGGGCATTGATGCAATTAAGCCAGGCGCCGCGCCCTGGCCGGCGCTGCCTGGCCCAAGACAACGACGAACTCTTGGCTTTGTCCGGGGGCAAGATTAACGGCATGTTTAAAACAGGCAATGCCGTCTTCGCCAGAGCAAGTTCGGAGTTTGGAGTTCGGAGTTCTGAGATTGGAAAAAAGTACCTGCGGTCTTTCTTCGGTGTTGTAGCGGCCGAGGAATTCGTCTTTGCGCGCCCAGGCCTCTTTGACCGGCAGGCTACAGGCGCAAAAGGCCAGGTATTGGAACGGCCGGATATTCATATTCTGCCAAAAGGCAGTCTTGCGGGCGAATATCGCCTCAGCAGCCTCGTCATACCAGACCCGGTTATACAGGTTCATTATATTACGATAACGTAGTTCCTCGTGATAATCGCCCAACAGCCACTCGGCATAGGGATAGATCTCCAGTATCCTTGGCGCAGGAGTGGTGTTAGTAATCTTAACCAGCCACAGCTCGCATTCATCTTCCCCGGGGACAAAATAGGTCACCTCCGAGCTTATCCCGCAATATTTGGTCTCGATTACTGTGTAGCCCAACCCGTGCCGGGCGCGAAAAAACTCCGGCCTGTTTCGTATCGGCTGATAAGTCAATGACCAAATCCGGTCTTTGGTCTTTGGTCTTTGGTCTTTGGTCTCCCTAACATAAATATATCTCCCCGGACGGTCGAAGCGCCAGTTTTCCGGGGCCCAGCGCAAGACGCGGCCGCTGCGGCAATCCCGATGAAAACTATATCCTCCGGCGCATTGGGAGGTTATCGCGCAATAACGCTCGTTAGTAAGATAGTTTATCCAGGGCCGGGGCGTATCCGGCCGGGTGATGATAAATTCGGTTCCGTCGGAAGAGAAATGACCGTATTTCATAAAATAATATTATGCATATTCGTCGCGCGATACCAATATTCTACCTGGTAGGTAGTACGAATTATCCCCTAAATTATCTAAATACCCTGGCCAGCTGCATCAAATTTACCGAATTGAAACGCACGCCTGTTTCCTGAGTGTCTACCAAATTTTCCTTAGCCCATACCACCTCTCCGTCCTTGTGTATGGGGTTTGGACAGTCAGGGACATTTATCCAGAGGTCCAACCTCTCGCGCGGCATCAGCTTCTCTTTAGTGACAAAGCATACGCCGCCGCCGGAAATATTGCGCAACATCCCTTCACCGTCCAAATCACCCAATGATGTCTTGAATTTCAAAAGGCAGGAAAAATTTTTACGCTCAAACAACCTATTGTCACGCCCCACCTCATCATATTTTTCCATCCCACACCTCCCTAATCTACTATTTTACACTATTTTTCCCAATTATACAATATTTTTTATATCTTTTTTCTAAACGAAAGTTAAGTTGACATCTGCGGTTCAACCGCAGATGTCAACTTAACTTTCCTGGTGTGTAGTAAGGCGTTTATTGATAAATCAAGGGTTAATAAAAAGCTGCCCCAAAACAACACTATAAATGCGCCTGGTAAAAATACACCAGAAACGACAAAATTCGCCCAAGGAAAATTCCGCGCTTAGGCAACTTAGGGCAACAGCCAGGATAAAGATGCTAATGGGATAAACAAACGAGACGAGAAAAAAATACCCCGCGCGCAGAAAATCATCCCCCCGCGCCCGCAGGCCGCTTACGCTATAGACCAGGTGCAACACCAGGCTAAACCCGGACAAAAACAAAAATGCGTCCCGAACCATCGGGATATCGACAAACAACCTTACCGACAAAAAGGACAACAAAACCGCAATCGTCCATACCGGAAATAAATAAGGGGCGACCTTAAGAAGGGGAGAGAGAAACCCAAAAACAACCTCCACCAATCTTTGCCCCTTTTTATATATTCCGCTTAAACGGCAAATAACCAGATCCACGACAAAAAACCCAAAAACCCCGCTCCAGAAAAAGGCCTGCCCGGCATCATTTATTTTATGCAGGCCATCGAGCAAAGCAGAGGTGCCGGCCAAAGACACCGGCAGCAGCAAAACACAGATGATTAGCTTCAGTATAGAAATAGCCTTCATACCTCCTCCGCCTTAATGAGACAAAAACCGACAATGTCACTTTTTGTCTCATTAAGGGAAACGCAAAACTGTCCTCCCGCCCATATACGGCGCAAGCGCGGACGGGATCCCGATACTGCCATCTTCCCGCTGGTAATTTTCCAAAATAGCGGCATAGGTCCGGGCCAGGGCCACCCCCGAACCATTCAATGTATGCACATATTTAGTTCGGAGTTGGGAGTCAGGAGTCAGGAGCTTATATTTAATGTTCGCCCGACGGGCCTGAAAATCCCCGAAATTGGAACAGCTGGAGACCTCCAGCCACCTATCCACTCCGGGGCAATATACCTCCAGGTCATAACACTTGGCTGCGGCAAAACTTAAATCTCCCGTGGCCAACATCACCACCCGGTAAGGCAGCCCCAACAACCGCAAGACATCCTCGGCATCCGCGAGTAGTTTCTCCAGCTCCTCATCCGATGTCTGCGGCCGGACAAACTTTACCAACTCCACCTTATCGAACTGGTGCACGCGCATCAGGCCGCGGGTATCCTTGCCGTACGAGCCGGCCTCGCGACGAAAACAAGCGGTATAGGCGGTCAAATATATCGGCAGGTCCTTTTCTTCCAGTGTCTCGTCGCGAAAGATGTTCGTCAACGGGACCTCGGCCGTGGGAACAAGAAACAGGTCATCGTCGGCCAGTTTATACATATCCTCTGCCATCTTGGGCAGCTGGCCGGTGCCGGTCATCGAGGCCCGGTTTACCAAAAAGGGAGGAAAGATCTCCTTATAGCCGTGTTTTCCCGCGTGCAGGTCGAGCATAAAATTGAATAACGCCCTTTCCAGGCGCGCGCCTAAGCCGCTAAAAAGGATAAAGTTCGCGCCGGAGACCTTGGCCCCGCGGCGAAAGTCTATCAACCCCAGGCCCTCGGCCAGCTCGATATGCGAACGGGCATTAAACCCAAACCTGCGCGGCTCTCCCCAGGCGCGGACGACCTTATTGCGCGAGGCATCTCCCCGCGGCGCATCGCAATGCGGGATATTCGGCACGGCCAGGAGCAGGCGGCGAATGTTTTCCGATAGCTTCCTTTCTTCTTTCTCCCATCCGTCTATCTCCCGCGCCACGGCCTTCATCTTCTCGATCTCAGGCTGCGGGCTCTTTTTCTCTTTTATCAACCGGGTGATACGTTGATTGGCCAGGTTTTTTTCCTTACGCAGGTTATCCAGGCGACAGACCACCTCCCGCCGACGGGCATCATCCTCAAGCAACCCATCCAAACTCAGGCTCATCCGGCGCTGCCTTATCGCCTCCTCCACCTTCTCCCTGTTCTCGCGAATGAATTTCAGGTCTAACATTTAACCTCGCATTTATTAACCCTTGACTTGTTAATGAGGCAATTTATAAGCCGTCTTTTGCCCCTAGGCACGCG
>JBHHYQ010000128.1:0-3508 GCA_046757595.1 Candidatus Omnitrophota bacterium | reverse complement strand
GCTTTATCTCGTCGGGGTTGCCGTCGGCAATAATCTTGCCCTGATAAAGCATCGATATCCTGTCAGCGACTTTATAGGCGCTGGTCATATCATGCGTGACCACCACGGATGTTATCTTCAATGTCCCCTGAAGCTCGCGAATAAGCTCGTTTATCGCATCCGCGGTTATAGGGTCTACTCCGGTGGTGGGTTCGTCGTAAAGTATAACCTCCGGACGCATACATATCGCCCGAGCCAGGGATACGCGTTTCTTCATTCCTCCGGACAACTCCGAAGGCATAAGGCATTCTATCGCCTGAAGGCCAACCAAGCTTAACGCCTCCTCCACCCTCCCCCTAATCGTCGATTCATCCAACTCTGTATATTCCTCCAAAACAAAGCCGACATTTTCCGCCACACTCAGAGAATCGAACAACGCCCCCCCCTGAAAAACCATTCCAATCTTCATCCGTAGATGCTTAAGCTCATTATCTTTTAATCCGTTAATCGCCAAATCATCCACCACTACATCTCCACCATCCGGAATAAACAACCCTATAATATGCTTAAGTAAAACCGATTTTCCGCACCCGGAACGGCCGATGATGACCCTGGTCTCGCCTTTATCTATCTGCATACTCAGCTCATCCAAAACCTTATGCGCCCCAAAAGATTTAGAGATCTTATTTATGCTGATCATATCCGCGTTCGAAAATCGAAGAGCAGAAGCGCATCTTTAGTTTTGCGCAATAGACTTATTTAACGCAAAACTAAACTTTCTATCCTCTGTTCTCCGTTCTCTGTCCCCTGTCTTAAGCCATACACACCCTGTCTCTGCCTGTCTCTTTAGCCTTATATAAAGCAGAATCTGCCTTCACCAAAAGCTCGTCCAGATTTGCCCCGTCGTCCGGAGAGGTGCTGATGCCGATGCTTACCGTAATCGGGGCATAAAGATTAACCAATGTGCGTATTCTTTCGGCGACCAAAAATGCCCCCTTTTTATCCGTGCGCTCCAAAAATATCACAAACTCTTCTCCGCCATAACGAAAGATCATATCCCCTTGTTGACGGACAGACTCAACAAAAACATCGCAGACCTTACGCAACAGCTCATCTCCGGCAACATGCCCCTTAGTATCATTATACCTCTTGAAATAATCAAGGTCGGCCATCAACAAAGAAAACTTCTCAGCCATCCGTTTCATCGTCGATATCTTATTATTGACATAGACATTGAGAAACCGCCGATTATAAACCCCAGTAAGCCCATCCTTTGCCGAGAGCTCGGCAAACTGCTCCTTTTTTCTGTCCGAAGAAATAAGGTAAAACCGTTCCACGGCGCGCTTGGTAACAATCTTTACCTCTCCCGGATTAAAAGGGTGAATAATATATTCATATGCCCCGGCCTCCATCGCCTCCACCGCCGACGGGATAAAGCTACAATCCGTAACTATCAACACGCTTATCCCCGGCCTTATCCTAAGTATCGCCTTGGTCATATCTATCCCGCTCATCCCGGAAAGATGCAAATCGCAGATCACCACGACAAAAGAAACATCTTTTATCAGCCTCAAGGCCTCGTCAGGGCTATCGATAACCCAAACCTTAAAGCCGATTCCGGCCAAAGTTTCCTCTAAAAACAAAGAATCCTTCTTTTTATCCCCAACAACCAAAATATTTACCTTATCCATATTCAGTACTTTGTTAAAAATTCACATCTTTGAAACGCTCTATAAGATGAAGGAACCTAAGCCTTAGGATATTCAGCGCTCTGTTAAAAATTAGCCGCCTACAAGATTTATCTTCTTTGTTCCCAACAAGTTACGTACAAAAAGGTTGGCTCTGATTTTTTTCTCGCTTTTTCCTTGTCTTTTCTATTATAATTCAAAGAGTTAAGCCTGTCCAGCATCTATTTCACAAATTGCGACAACACAAAAAGATATCCTCTGGGTATGAAAGCCTATAAACCCCTGGATGAGTTTAAAGGAACATCTTGGGCAAAGTTCTTTGTTTTTTCTGTCACGATTATACCATATTTGGTGGCTAAATTATCACATTACCCCTTATTATAATACTATTCTTTTTATAAGTAAAGTTTTTTTGAAAGATTTTTGCGAAGGACATATTATCTCTCATATTGCAACAATTAAAACACAAAAGGCAATATCGATAAGGACTTTATTTTATCGATGCCCGGGAGACATTCAACAACAATCCTGCGGATATCATATCAGACACCAAAGATGTCCCGCCATAACTTACAAACGGCAGGGGCAGCCCCTTAGTCGGCAAGACCCCCAGAGATGCCCCGATATTTATCACCGCCTTCAGGGCAATCGTCGAAAATATTCCCAAGACCAAAAACTTCCCGAAATTATCCGGCGCGGAACGAAAGATGGATACGGCGCAATATATAAAGGTCGCAAACAAGGCTAAGACAAACATCGCCCCGCATAACCCCAACTCCTCGCCGATAATAGAAAATATGAAATCCGTATGCGCCGCGGGCAGATAAAATAGTTTTTGCCTGCTCTGCCCCAACCCCACACCCCAAAGTCCCCCCGTGCCCAAGGCAATTTGAGATTGAATAACCTGAAACCCGGCGCCGTGGGCATCTTGCCAAGGGTCGAGAAAAGATAAGATGCGCATCCGTCGGTAAGGGACACGAAAAACCAGAAAGTATAACATCGGCAATGAGGCCAAAATAAACGCCCCTATTCCGGACAGGCTAACCCCGGCGACAAAAAGCATGATAAAAACAACTGCGGACAAAGACACCGCCCCGCCCAAATCCGGCTGCATAAGTAACAAGAAACAAACAACAAGCAAAAGGATCACCGGAGGGATAAGCCCCTTTGCGATATTGGATATGACATTCTTTTTGCGGGCGATAAAATCGGCAAGGTAAATAACAAAGGCCAGATACATCAACTCCGAAGGCTGAAACCCCACCCCCCCCAGCCTCAGCCAACGCCTGGCCCCGAAGACCTCCCGGCCAAAAAATAATACCAAAACCATCAGCCCCAAACAAAACATAAATAACGGCCGGGCATGTCTTCTTAAGCGGCGATAATCGAAGGCCATTGCGCCAAAGGCAAAAACAACCCCCAGGCCCAAATACAATACCTGCCGCTTAAGATAATAATTGGCGTCTCCCAAACGCTCCCAGGCATAAATTGCCGAAGCGCTATAAATCATCACCAGGCCCAAAGACAACAAAGCAACCGTAGACAAAAACAGTATAATCCTTATCCTGCGCATAGCTACTCTCTACTCTCACAAACTATCTCCTTGAACGCCATCCCCCGCTGTTCGTAATTCCCGAACATATCGAAGCTTGCGCACATCGGAGAAAAAAGCACGCAATCTCCGCGGGCCGCGGCCTTTTTTGCCCGACTGACCGCATCCGACAGGCCCCCGGCCTGGACAACCGGAACAACCCCCTCATAGGCCCGCCTAATCTTTTCCCTGGCCTCCCCCAAAACAATCAATGCCTTAACCCTCTGCTTCAACAACTCTCTTAACGACA
>JBHHYQ010000127.1:0-3513 GCA_046757595.1 Candidatus Omnitrophota bacterium | reverse complement strand
CCCTGTTTTTCAGGGGAACTAATTATATTGAAAGATTGCCTGCCGCAGGCAGGCAATACGCAATACGCAATACGCAATACGCAGAACGATGAAATACCCTCGTGTGATTATAGCCGGGACGCACAGCGGCGCAGGCAAGACGACATTGTCCTTAGGGATAATGCTGGCCTTAAAAAGGCGGGGGCTTAAGGTCCAGCCGTTTAAGGCCGGCCCGGACTATATCGACCCGATGTATCACAGCCGGGCCTGCGGCCGGGCCTGCCGTAACCTGGATACCTGGTTGATGAACAGGGCCGTTGTCCGTCGTCTGTTTGCGCGCGCGGCGCAGGATGCGGATCTCTCTGTCGTCGAGGGGGTAATGGGGTTGTATGACGGGCGGGGCGAGGGCGATATCGGCTCTACGGCGCATCTGGCGCGTGTGCTCGATTGCCCGGTTATCCTCGTCGTCAATGCCGCCTCTATGTCGCGCAGCGCCGCGGCAATGGTTTTGGGCTACCGAATGTTCGACAGGCGCATAAACATCCGCGGCGTAATCCTGAATAATGTATCGGGAGAGGGGCATTATTCGTTGTTGCGAAAGGCAATCGAGCGAAAGGCGGGGGTTTCCGTATTGGGTTTTTTGCCGCGGGAAAAAGGGTTAGTTGTTCCTCAAAGGCACTTGGGCCTGGCCCCCGTGGGAGAAAAGAGGGGGGTTGCCTCCTGGGAGAAGAGGCTGTCGAGGTCGATAGCCAGGCATATAGATATCGAGGCGGTCGTAAAGATGGCGCGGGCCGCGCGGGGCGGCCGGGATTTATGCAGGGAGGCTCGCCGCGCAGCGGCGGGATTGGGCCGGCGGTTCTACTTAAGGCATACCCCCAGGCCGATTATCGCCGTGGCCCGGGATAAGGCATTCAATTTTTATTATCAGGACAACTTGGATGTCCTGCGGGAACTGGGGGCAAGGTTGGTGGAGTTTAGTCCTTTGCGCGACAAGAGGCTGCCGACGGGCCTCGGCGGGCTCTATATCGGCGGGGGATTTCCCGAGGTCTTTGCCGCGCGGCTATCCCGCAACATCGGCCTGAGGCAGGAGGTTTATCGTCGGGCCGAGCAGGGGATGCCGATATACGCCGAGTGCGGCGGGTTGATTTATCTTAGCAGCCGGCTGCGGGATTTCGGGAATCGTATATTTCCTATGGTCGGGGTGTTTGCGGCAAAGATAAATATGTCCTGCCGGCTGCGCCGTTTAGGCTATGTCACTATAGAGGTCGTCCGGGATAATATCCTCAGCCGCAAGGGGATGACTATGCGCGGGCACATATTCCATTGGTCTTATCCCGAGGAGGGTCCGGCCGCGGCGCGCGGCAGGCGGAAATTTGCCTATCGTATCGTCAGGGGCCGCAGGGCCTTTCGCGACGGCCTGATTAAGTGGAATGTCCTGGCCGGTTACGCCCATCTCTACTTTGCCTCCCATATCGCCTTACCCCGGAGATTTATAAAAAATACGCTTGATTATAAAATGCAGACATAATAAAACCCGATTAGGAAATTCCCCATCGGGTTTTATGCGCTACTTTGTTAAATTTCAGGCGGGATATCCTTTTCGCCCTTTGTTTGTCTTTTGAGTCTCGGCCCTGTGGATTTATCATTTTTAAAAAAGACCGTTTTATCTCTGTCTCTAATTCTTTAAACCTTTGCCTGCCCTGACAGAGTATTCGTCTTATGGTTAATTTTCTTAGGGGGGGGAGTAACGATGTGTATTACCATTTCCATATTTTCGATTTTTTAAATCAGGCAGTAGTAATCACGCCCGCGTTCTATGAGCTGTTTATTTATTCTCCCGGGAAGGAAAAAACTGTGGGTGAATTCTACGGCGCGGGCGATATCGAATTCTTTGCAGCAATATATGTCTATGGAGATGAAGTTTTTGGGCGTAAGGGTATGTATCACGATAGAGCTTTCAATCAGCGGGGCCCAACCGGATAACCCAGCCTTGTCCGGGAAACGTACGGCGTCGCTGCGGAAGATATAAGGTGGGGCCTGTTTCGCCATCCCTAAAAAATCTACGATTTCATCCAGAAATTTATAGCATAGGTCGATGTCGTCGCAGGCCCCGGGCTTGCAGTTATAGAGATCCAACAAGAGTTGGTATCCGAAAGAGATAGCCTGGGGCATCCTCTCCGGGAGGTTGTCGATTTTTATCGCTCCTTCTTTATTTTTGTTCAAGATGTCCATAAATATTATTTAGGGTAATGTGATAATTTAGCCACCAAATTTATTAACCCTTGACTTGTTAATGAGGATGCCAAAAACAGGGGCCTTGAGGGTTCCTCTTCCGCGTCGGGATTGAATTTTCCTTTGGCTCTTGCGTTTGTTTTTTCATTGGCCGCCTATCTAGGTTTCATCAACCTCAACCGTTCCGCATTTGGTGGCTAAATTATTACAGTACCCTTATTTTATAATGAACAAAGAAAAAATCAAGTATTTTTTTGAAAAATAGCCCTGAAGGCGAATGTTGCCTTAGGCATAGGGGCGGGCATTGTATTATTCCGAAACGATGTATGGACATCGTCCCCCATAAATGCAAAAATTGGATAATCAAAAATAATACGCAGTTCTCCCTACCTGCCATAGGGGGATGGCCCACACCGCAGCACAATGGACAATGCGTTTATCCACCAAAAAAATGCCTGGCATGCTTGACATTTTTCTCGATTTATGCTATAATTACTTTAGATATTATTTATAATGTATAATAATCTTGACCGAAGATAAAGATATGGCCTGGAAAGATTTATTGTCTCAATTTAACTGGATAGACATATTTATTGTAATTATATTGCTCCGTAGTAGTTACATGGGAATCAAACAGGGATTCGTTACCGAGTTATTTAAATTGCTGGGTATCATCCTGAATATTTATCTTTCCTTGCATTATTATCCTTTATTGGGAAATTTCTTTTCTCAAAAAAGCCCTTTGCCTCAGGGAATAGCCAATATTTTTTCTTATTTGTCTATAGGATTTGGTTTATTTATTGTCTTTGGTCTTGTCCGACATAGCCTGCTAACTATAATTAGGATAGAGACTACGGATTTGTTGAGCCGTTGGGGGGGGGTAACCCTGGGGTTGATTAGGGGGATTTTAATTGCCAGCCTTGTTTGTTTATTCTTTCTTATTTGCAATAACGGATACCTGAAAGGTAGTCTGCGTCAGTCCTACTTCGGGGAGAGAATTGTGATGGCCGCGCCGACGACATATCGCATGATTTTTCGGGGGTTGGTAGTTAAGTTTTCTCCCGGGTCTAGGATTAATAAGGATGTGTTTGCTGGGGGAGAGTAGCGCGCCGTGACATTAGTTATGGGCAATCTCCTGTTGCCTGTTATTGCCTGGCTCGATCCTTCGTTCAAGTCGGCGGAGAATAACAGGATAGAGGACGCGCAGAAACCGGCGTTATAGCGCGGTAGTGTTTTGTCATAGCGTGTTATTAACCCCTGACTTACTAATGCGCGTTTATAAGCCGTCTTTTGCCCCTAGGC
>JBHHYQ010000126.1:0-3535 GCA_046757595.1 Candidatus Omnitrophota bacterium | reverse complement strand
GAAGATTTTATATAACATAATCACTGCGGGCCGGATACGACCATGGCCGTATTTATCCCGCCGCGGCCGCGGGAGATTATCAGGACATTGTTTATCTTTGCCTCCCGCACCTTGCCGCAGACGAAATTAAGGTCATGGAATTCCGGGTCGTCTATGTTTATCGTAGGAGGAATAAGTCTATTTTGTATACTTAAAATGGCAACGATTAGGTCTAGTGCCCCGGAGGCCCCCAGCAGGTTGCCAAACATCGGCTTGGGACAAGTTAATGGGACATCTCTTAAGCCCGCTCCGAAGACATCGCGCAGGGCGCAGACCTCGCTGCGGTCCCATATGTCTACGGCTAAACCGTCTAAGATTACCAAATCGATATCTTTGCTTTCCCGGCGGGATTGGCACAGGGCAAGCCTTATCGCCCGGGACAGCTGTCGGCCGCCTTTTTCCGGGTCGATACGATTAGCCCCGTCGGAGGTAGAGCCATATCCGGAGATAACCCCCAATATCTTTGCCCCGCGTTCTCGCGCCCGGGATGACCTCTCCAGGGTAACGATGCCCGCCCCTTCGCCGATAACAAACCCGCGCCGACGACGGTCGAAAGGACGGTAAGACGCGGCAGGATTGTCGTTATCCGTGGAAAGGCAACCATAGGTGCTGCAACACAACAAGGCATAAGGGGTCACCGGGGCCTCCATCCCCCCGGCCAGAATCATCTCCAGCCGCCCCTTGCTCAAGGTCTTGGCGGCATAACCAATAGCTTGTAAGGAACTTGCCCGGTCTGCCACTATAGTCTTGGAGAACCCTTTTATGCCGTAATAAATGGAGACCTGGCCCTGAGGCGCGGCCGGAAACCAGGCCGAGGCCATATAGGGAGAGACCCCCTCGCGGCCCTCCAGATACAAATCGCGCAGCTCGGTCTCGGCATACAACCAGCCCCCTAAGGCATTGCCCAAAAATATCCCCACGGCGTTAGGGTCCTCTTTGCCGATATCTATTCCCGCATCCTGCATCGCCAGCTCTGCAGCAATCAGGGCCAGGTGAGAAAAGGTGTCCATCTTTTTCAATAACCGCTCAGAAAGATGGGAATATTTATCGATATCGTCTATCTGGCCGGCAATGCGCGAGTGGTATTTAGAGGCATCGAAACGGGTAATCGGCTTTATAAACGACCGGCCGGCCCGGACATTGGCCCAAAACTGCCTGCGCCCTATCCCCGACGGGGCAACCACGCCTAACCCGGTTATGCATATCTCGCTCATAATCGCATCATCCTGTCTGCTGTCCTGCGTCGGGAAACGGGAAAAGGGAAGAATATTGCCCGAAGTTGCCCGAGAAAGGCGATAAACCCATCCAGGGACCCCCGGACTTTCTCCGCGCCTGCTTTCATCCTGCGGAATTCTTCCCGACGGGACAAACTCAACCCATCCGCGCGCATCTCATTTTTCTCTTGTTCGGTCATTGTCGGTTTTTGTCTCATTAAGAAGGCTTCTTCAACACCAGCGAGGAATGGATGCCGGAGAAGCCGCTGCTGGTCTTCAATATCGTGCGGACCCGTTTTTGCCTGGCCTGGTTGGGGATGTAGTCCAGGTCGCACTGAGGGTCGGGCTCTTTTTGGTTTATCGTCGGCGGGAGGATGTCGTTCTCGAAGATTAAGGCGCACATCGTCAGCTCGATAGCGTTGGCCGCGGCCAGGGGATGGCCGATCATCGACTTCAGCGAGCTTATCGGCAGTTTATAGGCATGGTCTGCGAATATCTCCTTGTAGGCGTTGGTCTCGAATATGTCGTTCATACGCGTAGACGAGCCATGGGCGTTGATATAGTCGATGTCTTTGGCCTTGACCGCGGCCTCTTTCAGGGCCAGGGCCATACAGCTGGACATTGCCGCCCCGTCCGCGGGCAGGTCGGTCATATGGAAGGCGTTGCAGCTCGTGCCAAACCCCAAAACCTCGGCGTATATCCGGGCATTGCGCCGCAGGGCATGGTTTAATTCCTCCAGGACAATAATCCCCGCCCCCTCCCCCAGGACAAACCCATTGCGCCTGTTGTCGAAAGGGCAACTTGCCTCCTGCGGCCTGTCGTTATGCGTAGACAAGACATTGACCACATCGAAGGCGCCGAAGGTAATCGGGGTCAGCGGGGCCTCGGCCGCCCCGCTAATCATGATGTCGGCCTCGTCGTCGCGTATCGCATCCAGGGCAAAACCCAAAGAGTCCGTTCCCGCGGTGCAGCCCGTAGACAGGGTATTACATACCGCCTGCAGGCCGTACTTTGCCGAGACCTCGATAGAGGGGGTATTGAACATCGCAGCATCGTATAGGTCGGGACGGACCCTGGCCGGGTCAATGGGGTTTTTACCGTCGTCGGTTACCATAGCAAACTCTTCTTCCATATATTTCGTGCCGCATATGGCATTGGCCAAAGACACGCCGCAGCGCTCGCGGTCCTCGCGGGAAAAGTCCAGGCCGGCGTCTTCCGTGGCCATTTTCGTGGCCGCGAGGGTAAACTGGACATACCTATCCTGGCGCAGGACATCCTGATGGCTCAAGCCGAATTCGAAGGGATTGAAGTCGCGCACCTCCGCGGCAATGCGGGTGTTGAACATCGAGACATCGAAGGCGTCTACCCGGCGCACCCCGGAGCGGCCGGAGATAAACCCCTGCCAGGCCGCCTCCTTGCCGATACCATTGGGCGAGATAACCCCAACCCCGGTTATGACTACGCGTCTTTTTGAACTCATTTTCTGATATAACGGACAGTCGCAAGGGCTGTCCTTACGGTATTTTTTTTGTTTCTGAAATATCATTCCCGAGGCATAACCCTTATCTTCTACCCCCTATATTTCGTCTTTCTCTCACTCCGGCCTACTATCTTCTGTCTCTTGCCTTCTTACCCTAAACACTACATTCCCCCCATCGGGGCAGGTAACCGTATCAATAGAGTTGGGGTCGTGCATAAAGAAAAACTTCGCCCCGAAGTTTAAGGCGAACAATGCCGGGAATGCGGTGTGGAATGCCGCGCCGCAAAACCCAGGGATGCATTTAAGGCCCGTAGTTTCCCACTTGTCTCCGACTTTATAACCGAATACACAACGTCCCTTGCGTTTAACCACCTCGATAACCATCTGTTTCGGCTGCGGCCCTTTATAATGCCTATCTTTGGGAACAGCCTCTGCCGCTCCCTGTTTATCCAGGACCTCGGCCGTAAACTCCAGCTTACCGCCGTCCGGACAGGTAACATTTAGCGAACGTTGGTTATCGCGAAAAGGGAACCGCGCCCCAAAGCTCAGGCCGTAAATTACCGGAAACAAGACGTGGGCCAGTCCCAAACAAAAATGCCGCGGGGGGTGGGTAAAGTCCTCCAACAACAGCTCATCCCCGGCCTTATATCCATGATAACACTCGCCAGAGACATTACTCACCGTAAGCCTTAATTTAGGAAAAGGACTGTTGGGCATTTTGTTTCTCGTATTGCGTAATTCGTCGTGCGTCGTGCGTATTGCGTATTGCGTATTGCGTATTGCGTATTGCGTATTGCGTATT
>JBHHYQ010000125.1:0-3539 GCA_046757595.1 Candidatus Omnitrophota bacterium | reverse complement strand
TGGCGAGTATGAATAAGTAAATTGAGTTTACTGAGTTTGTTGAGTTAAAATTCAAATGAGATAAATAACTCAACAAACTCAAGCATGGGAGGCCGATATGAAAAAGGGAGTTCATCCGGAGTATAAACCGACAAATATTATCTGCGCCTGCGGCAATGTTTTGCCCACGCGTTCTACCCGGCAGGACATCCGGGTGGAGATTTGTTCTGCCTGCCACCCGTTTTTTACCGGCAAGCAGAAGTTCGTAGACACCGCCGGCCGGGTAGACAAGTTTATGAAAAGGTATGCTAAATCGAAAAAAAAGTAGCCTTTCCGATTTTTTGCGCATAGATGAAATTGATAGTTGTTGGGATAAATCATAATACAGCCCCGTTAAAGATCAGAGAACGGATTTATCTTTCTCCGCAGGAGATTATTTTGGTCAACCGACGTTTGAAGCAGGATGCCTGTCTTAAAGAGGCATTTGTTCTTTCCACCTGTAATCGTGTGGAGATGTATGGTGTGGGCGACTTGCGGCATTGCGGTTATCCCGAACGGATGAAGTGCTTTTTGTGCGCATTTCATAATTTATCTCCCGGGGATGCGGAAAATTTCTTTTATATCTACGAGGGAGGTGATGTCGTGCGGCATCTGTTCCGGGTCGCCTCGGGTTTAGATTCTATGGTTGTCGGCGAAATGGAAATATTGGGCCAACTAAAAAAGGCTTATCGGGACGCCAGGGAAAGCCGGACTACGGGCAAGATATTAAATCGATTGCTGGAAAAGTCCTTTAATGCGGCTAAGAAGGTTAGGACGGAGACATTTATCGGTCGCGGCCCGGTCTCTGTGGGTTCAGTGGCGGTAAGATTGGCTGCCAAGATATTAGGAAAGCTGAGCGGTAAAAAGGCCTTGGTTTTTGGGGCGGGCAGCGTTGCCCAGCAGGTGATTTTGTATCTTAAAAAATGTGGTGTTGGTTTTTTGGGATTGAGGAATCGTAACGAGCAACGAGGAAACAGGTTGGCCGGAATTTTTGGGGTCGAGGCCGTAAGTCGCAATGATCTTCCGGGGATGCTGCGGGATGTCGATTTGGCTGTTGTCGCCACCGGCGCCCCGCATTTTATCATTTATCCCGCAGAGATTGCCTCTGCTATGCCTCAGAGAGGGCAGAGGCCGTTGTTTATTATAGATTTGTCCGTGCCGAGAAACGTTGACCCCGATGTCAACCATATAGACAATGTATATGTCTACAACATCGATGATCTGCGAAAGATTGCGGAAAGGAATCTGGGGCTTCGTCGCAGCGAGGCGGATGGTTGTCATAAGATTATCGCCCGGACGTCGCAGGGGTTTATGGATTGGTTTTTTAGGAATGCGCGGTAAAACATTATTCGACGATATTTTGTTGTTGGGGGTATGTTGTGCGTTGATACTAGGATCATCCGGTTGTTACGCATTGCGCAAGAAGTTTATCCGCAGGCCCAAACATGAGCCTAAGGCTGAGGATCCGGTGTTGGCCTTTGAAGATTACAAAAATGACGACGACCCCGAAACAGCCTATCGTAAATATTTGTTGTATTGGCGCAGCTGGCAGGAGGAATTGATCGTCGCAATAGAAAATGGGTTGAGCCGCAAGAAACAGTCTGCTTGCGCGCGGGAGGCATTGTCTAACTTAAAAATGGCGCGCAGTTTTCTCGACGAGGACAAACAAAATAAGTTGGATGTGTATTTATCCGAACTCGAAGATTTGGCCGAGGATATAGAAAAAGGCAATTTGCAGGGCGCGCGCCTTACCATGATTAGGCATCGATTGAAGCTGAATCGGCGTAATATCTTGCGTGTTTTGCGTTAAACCATAGGTCACGTATTAGTTACGAATAAGATATTTGGTGATCGTCAGGCCTTATTTTGATAAATGTGGTGGATTACTTGAAAGATTGTAACCGCAACTGTGAAAGACAACCAAAGTTTAATCCTCCAAAATAGCGCAACGTATACGAAATTGGGCGCTTTTGGCAGCCTTTATATCTAAAAGAAAAGAGAAATAGAAGCCGTAGTAATTATGGATACTGTGGATAACGGTGAATTGTAACTCATATTGCGACAGAAGTCAAATAAAAAAAGGAACGTTCTCTGTTGCGGGTTTTATTTCGGTAATCCCTTTGGGCGACATTGGCCCGATAGGCGCGATACTCAACCAACTCCGAGCTTATCCTTGTCACTGTCCCCCGGTTTATTTCCCGATAGATTGTGGCCTTGTGTTTATTGAGCATTCTTGCGATCTCTTCGATTTTTAATTTTGCCTCCAGGTATCCCTCCAGCTTATATCGTTCTTTTTCGGCAAAATGTTGGTATTTTTTCCTTGCGCTACGCAATACGCACGACGCAATGAACTCAATAGAAGGTCTCACCTTTAAAATAACCTCTATCCGCAAGATCCCCCCGTAAGATATAGGACAGGTGTTTGCCGCGGCGAGCCGCAAGCCGTAAGCCTTCAGCCTAAAGCCTGTAGCCTGTCCGCCCTGGCTCTGCTTCAAAAAACCCTTGCAATTTCCTCAAAATCGGGGTATACTTAACTATGGAGGCGATAAAAATACATCGTATAATAGAGGCAAAACCATTATCGGGTTATAACCTGTGGATTAGATACGAAGACGGGGTTTCGGGGAGGTCGGATTTATCTTATCTTGTTGGTCGGGGTGTTTTTTCTTTTGTGGAATGATTACGAAAAATTCAAAAGTGTCTCTATGAGTATTATTGACCTTTGCATTATTAGGTGAATGGCTGGCGCATCCACAGGATCCTTTTGGGAGATGCGTAGTATTCGCCTCTGGCGGTCCACAGGATCCGCCTCTGGCGGAAAAAATTCCCGAAGCACGGAAGTTATGACTTGTGACTTTTACCATGTTTGCCCGTAAAGACATAGAAGAGTTCGAAGATAAGTATCTTGCCCCTTATGCCGCCAAGAGCAAGTTTTCCCGCGGGAGGAAACACCCCGAGCAGGAGCATTTTTACCGTTCCTGCTATCAACGGGACAGAGACAGGATTATCCACTGCGCGGCCTTTCGGCGGCTGGAATACAAGACCCAGGTTTTTGTCAACCACGAGGGAGATTATTATCGCACCCGCCTTACGCATACCTTAGAGGTTGCCCAGATTGCCCGCACCATTGCCCTGGCCTTAAGGTTGAACGAGGACCTGGTAGAGGCGATTAGCCTGGCGCACGACTTAGGGCATACGCCCTTTGGGCATGCGGGAGAAGATGCTTTGGCGGAGCTGATGCGCGATTACGGCGGGTTCGACCACAACCTGCAGGGCCTGCGCGTCGTGGATATCCTGGAAGAACGCTATCCGGACTTTAAAGGGCTAAACCTTAGCTGGGAGGTGCGCGAAGGTATCGCCAAACACTCTACGCTCTTCGACAAGAAGCATAATTTAGAGGAAATGGATCCCAATCTGCGGCCGACACTGGAGACCCAGGTCGTGGATATCGCCGACGAGATCGCCTATGATAATCACGACTTAGACGACGGGATTACCTCCGGGATTGTCTGCGAGGAAGA
>JBHHYQ010000124.1:0-3550 GCA_046757595.1 Candidatus Omnitrophota bacterium | reverse complement strand
CTTCTTCTATATATCTTTTTAATATCGCATCCAATATGGAGTAATCCGGCAGGCTGTCGCTATCTTTTTGCCCCGGCCGCAACTCTGCCGTGGGCGGCCGCGAGAGTATCCGCGGCGGGATCACGGCCCCCTGGCCACAACCGTTCCTAAATTCGGCCAGCCGGTAAACCAGGGTCTTGGGCACATCCTTGATCAAACTAAACCCCCCGGCCATATCCCCGTAAACCGTGCAATAACCGCAGGAGACCTCGGATTTATTCCCCGTGGCCAACACCAAATAACCAAACTTATTGGACAGGGCCATAAGGATATTGCCGCGGATACGCGCCTGGAGGTTTTCCTCGGCGATATCTTTACGTCGACGACGAAACTCCCGCGCCAACTGCGAAAGATAGGCGCGGAATATCCCGCCTATGGGTATCTCTTTAATCTCTATGCCTAAGTTCTTCGCCAACTTAAAGGCATCCTGGCGGCTTATCCCGGAGGTATAGCGCGAGGGCATAAACACGCCGATAACATTATCCGCGCCTAAGGCGTCTACGGCAATAACCGCCACCAGGGAAGAATCTATTCCCCCGGACAGGCCTATAACCACCTTGCCGAACCTATTCTTACGCAGGTAATCCCTCAACCCCAGGACCAGGGCCGCATAAACCTCTGCCTCGCCCTCTGACGCTTTTATCTTTCTCAAGGCAAGAGCCGGCCTCTCCCCGCCGACATCCCTTAAAAATAAAGCGGCATTCTTTTTACCGCAAGGCAAGACATCCAAATCCCAGAGGCCCAAATCCTCGCCAAAGGAAACACAACGTCCCAACACCTTTCCTTTGTTATCTATAACCATGCTGTTGCCGTCGAATACCAACTCATCCTGCCCCCCCACGAGGTTATTATACACGACAAATGCGCCGCTTCTCTTGGCCTGTCTTCCCAAGAACCTCTCTCGCGCCTTGCCCCGGGACATATAAAAAGGCGAGGCGCTGATATTTATTATCAATCTTGCCCCCTTGCGCACCTGATAATCCAAAGGCCCGGGCAACCCCCAGATATCCTCGCAGATGTTTACTCCGAATATTATGTTGCCGATACGGAACACGGGGTAGTCCCCTCCGCCGGAAAAATAACGTTTCTCGTCGAACACACCGTAATTGGGCAAGAACACCTTGTGGTAAACGGAACAAATCCTGCCGGAAGAGATGATTGCCGCGGAATTGTATAAACCAGTATTGCTCCCCTGGGCCGCAGGCCGTTTCCCCCGCCGCAAAACATCGCCAGCCTTATGAGAGGCGGATCCCACCCTGTCCACGAAACCCACCACGGCCACGATATCTTTGATGCATCGCGCTATTGCCTTTATCGCCCGCAGGTTGCTACGGATAAACCAGGGCTTAAGCAAAAGGTCCTCGGGAGGATAGCCGCATAGCGCCAGCTCGGGGAAACAGACAATATCCGCCCTCGCCTTTTCTGCCTGCCTGACAAACCTTATTATCTTGTCGGCATTGCCGGAAATATCCCCTACCGTGGGATTAATCTGGGCTATGGCAACCCTTATCTTGTCTTTGCGCACCAATCAATCCCCCCTATAACATCCGCGCCGCGCCGTATTCAGCGCCTGGCGCAGATAACGGCCGGTATGCGAACGGCGGTTGCGGGCAACCGTCTCCGGGGCGCCGCGGGCGACTATCCTGCCGCCGCGCTCCCCCCCCTCCGGGCCCAGGTCAATGATATAATCCGCGCACTTCAACACATCCAGATTGTGCTCTACAACGACCACGGTGTTGCCCCGCTCTACCAGCCTGTCCAAGACCTTAAGCAGTTTATCCACATCGGCAAAGTGCAGGCCGGTAGTCGGCTCGTCCAGGATATAGACCGTGCGGCCGGTGTCCCGGCGGCTCAACTCCGAGGTCAACTTTATCCGCTGCGCCTCGCCCCCGGAAAGCGTGGTTGCCGACTGGCCTAACTGAATATACCCCAGGCCGACATCGGCAAGCGTCCCCAATATCGCCTTTATCTTGGGGATATTGGCAAAAAGATTGGCCGCCTCCTCTACGGTCATATTCAGGACATCGGCGATAGAGGCGCCCTTATATCGCACCCCCTGAGTCTGCTCGTTGAACCTCTCGCCCTTGCAGACATCGCAGGTGACATATATGTCCGGCAAAAAATGCATCTCTATCTTTTTTATCCCGTCTCCGGCGCAGGCCTCGCAGCGGCCGCCGCGGACATTGAAACTAAACCTCCCCGGTTTATACCCCCGCAGCCGGGCCTCGGGCAGGCGGCTGAACAGCTCGCGAATATGCGTCCAGGCCCCGGTGTAGGTTGCCGGGTTGGAACGGGGCGTGCGTCCGATAGGCGACTGGTCTATCTGCAACACCTTGTCTACGAATTCCAGGCCGCTTATCTCTTTAAACCTTCCCGGGCGCAGGGCGCTTCTATGCAACTTCTGCGCCAGGGCGCGGTATAATATATCCTCGATAAACGTAGACTTTCCCGAACCGGACACGCCGCTAACCACCGTAAATGTCCCCAGGGGGATACACAAGTCGATGTTCTTTAAGTTGTGTTCCCGGCAACCCAAGACCTTTAGATAACGACGTTGGCTAAGGCGGCGCCGCTTGCCGGGAAGATAAACCCTAAGTTCCCGGCGCAGGTATTTAGCGGTCAGGGAAGTTTTGTGCTTTAGTAAACGTTGTGTCTTTCCGGCAAAGACCACCTCTCCTCCCAGGCGCCCGGCGCCCGGGCCAAGGTCTAGGACATAATCGCTCTGGCGGATCGTCTCCTCGTCGTGCTCGACGACGATAAGGGTGTTGCCTAAGTCGCGCAGGGACTTGAGCGTAGACAAGAGTTTGCGGTTGTCGCGCTGGTGCAGGCCGATGCTCGGCTCGTCCAAAACATAGGCCACTCCCACCAGCCGCGAGCCGACCTGGGTAGCCAGCCTAATCCGCTGCGCCTCGCCCCCGGAGAGGGTAAAACTGCGCCGGTCCAGGCTAAGATAGTCCAGGCCCACATCCAGGCAGAAGTCCAGGCGGGAATTTATCTCCCGCAGGATACCGCGGGCAATAACCCGTTTGTCCGCGGACAGAGACAGGCGGCGGGAAAACTCCCGCAGGCCCCGAATAGACATCGCCGTAACATCGCAAATAGACTTGTCGCCGATCTTGACGCAGAGGCTTTCCTTCTTTAGTCGCGTCCCCCGGCAGAGGGGACAGATATTCTGCGAGAAGTTGACAAAAGAGACTGTGCGCACGCCCAGGCCGTTGCAGGAAGGACAGGCGCCATAGGGGGAATTGAAAGAAAACATCCGCGGCTCGATCTCGGGGATGCTCACCCCGCAGTGGGCGCAGGCATAACGTTCGCTAAAGATTAGGTCCTTGTAGGCCCTGGCTTCGTCCCTCGTCCCTCGTCCTCCCGGGCCCAGGGCAACCACCACCACCCCTCTCCCCACCTTAAGCCCCATCTCTACGGAATCGGTAACCCGGCGCTTATTGCCCTCCCCGGGACGAGACGGTCGATAACTACCTCTATATTATGCGCCCGGCGCTTGTCCAAGACG
>JBHHYQ010000123.1:0-3603 GCA_046757595.1 Candidatus Omnitrophota bacterium | reverse complement strand
CCGCCTCCGTATGATCGGTTTGGCATTTTGTTCGACATGGCCAAAGGCGCATAATGCCGCAGTTATAATTTGGGCATTGGCGCACGTTAGGTGGTTATCATTTCCACGATTTCGGTGTAATAGGCTTGCATCATCTTTGGATTAGTGGTATAATGAAAAATGAGAGATATCAAATTCGGCCCCTTTGTCTTCTGTCTTCTGCCCTTTTCGCCTTTGCCCGGAAGAAAACAGTGTGGCTACGGTCAGAAAGGAATCTGGCGCTTTCTTGCGCTTTACCATTAAACAGCGTAAACAGGCAATGGCCTGGATAGGGCGCGGGTGTATTCGATTAAAGAAGAATAGGCCGCGAAGGTAAAGCGTCAGTGTCTGGCGCTTGCCTTGAAGGAGTGTGTTATGAAATAGATGCTGGACAGGCTTAACTCTTTGAATTATAATAGAAAAGACAAGGAAAAAGCGAGAAAAAAAATCAGAGCCAATCTTTTTTGCGCGTAACTTGTTGGGGATAAAGAATATAAATCTTGTAGGTGGCTAATTTTTAACAGAGTACTGGAAGAGAACAGAAGTAGAGAGGGGGATTTTATTAAATGGACTCAATAAACTTTTCGGATTTAGAAAGCCCTTTGTTTATCGCCTGGCAGATAAACGCCGAGTGTAATTTGGGTTGTCTGCATTGTTGCGAGGAGGCCGGGCATACTATGCCCGGGCAGCTGAACTGGGACGAGACGTGGGATTTTC
Organism: Candidatus Omnitrophota bacterium; assembly: GCA_046757595.1. Classification (GTDB taxonomy): domain Bacteria; phylum Omnitrophota; class Gorgyraeia; order Ghiorseimicrobiales; family Ghiorseimicrobiaceae; genus JBHHYQ01. The sequence goes on along the minus strand of JBHHYQ010000123.1, from coordinate 2,868 downwards.
TCCGGCAGATTAAAGAGCTGAATATCCCTTATGTTGCTTTGTCTGGGGGGGAGCCGTTGCTGCACCCGCATTTTTTCGATATCTGCCGGTTTATCCGCGATAGCAATATCAGCCTTAAGGTAGAGACCAACGGGGAATTTATCGATGAAAAGATTGCCGAAAGATTCGGCGCCCTGAAATTACGCTCTGTGCAGATTAGCCTGGATGGGGCCAGCGCTCCGGTGCACGAACGGTTGAGGCTGCGGGGTGACTGGAAAAAGGCCAAAGATGCCTGCCGGCTGCTTATTGATAACGGGGTTAATACGGAGATAGTATTTGTCCCCACCAAATTCAACATCAAAGATGTGGGAGAGTTAATAGACCTGGCATATTCTTTGGGTGTCTACGGGGTTTATACCGGCAAGGTAATGCGTATCGGCCGGGCGGCAAAAAACTGGGATATCCTTTGCGCCAGCGATAAGGAATATGAGGAATTTTTCCGCGTCCTCGAGGACAAGACCAGGCAATACGAGGGCAAGATGAAGGTCTATTATTATCCCTACGATGTTATCGAAGAGCTAAAGTATCGCCTGACATCTCCTGCGGCCAGCCTCTTGGTTATCCCTAACGGCAAGGTTAAGTTAATCGGCCCGCTTCCTTTTATCTGCGGAGACCTGCGTAAACAAGGCCTGGCCCGCATCTGGGAAAGATACAAGCAGGCCTGGAAGGACCCCCGGGTCGTCGATTGGACGCATCGGCTTATCGACGACCCTAAGTTATTATCCCGGTCTAATGATTGGATAGAATTGACTTAGTGTTTTTTTGCAAGCTACAAGCTGCAAGCCTGAAACCTGCCGCCTGAAGCCTGTAGCCCGAAATAAATGCCCGCTAACCTAAATAACATATACCGGATCGTCGAAGACGATATTGCCCGGGTAAACGGTGTTTTGAAGGATAGGCTGAAGACGCGCTATCCTCAGTTATGCCTGATTAACGATTATTTGTTGTCTTGGGGGGGTAAGCGCCTGCGTCCGGCATTGGTGTTTTTTTCCGCCTATGCCCTTGCCCCGGCAAGGCTTAAGCCCCGGCAGACGAAGATGCTTGTTTCTCTGGCCGCGGCCGTGGAGTTGATCCATACCGCAAGCCTGATACACGACGACATTATCGATAATTCCACTATGCGGCGCAATAAGCCGACGATACATATGCGCTGGGGAAAGGAGGTGGCTGTCGCCTTCGGTGATTATATCTATTCTCAGGCTTTCGAGCTGGTCTCGGTCTGCAGCCGTTCCGATGTGTTGGATTGTATCGCCGGGGCAACCCGGGCGATGTGCGAGGGACAGCTGCTGCAGGTCCTGGAACGGGATAACTTCAACCTGGCGAAAGAAAAATATATCCTGATCGTCAAGAAAAAAACCGCCTGTCTTATGTCTGCGTGTTGTAGGGCCGCCGGATTGATTATCAGCCATAAAGACAAAAAGAGATACAGCGCCCTGGATAACTACGGGTTGAATTTCGGTATCGCCTTTCAGATCGTAGACGATTACCTGGATATTATGGGCGAAGACGGCCTGTTGGGGAAAACCGCGGGGCAGGATATCGGGCGGGGAGAGTTGACTTTGCCGCTTTATGATTTATTTTCATCTTTGGGCAAAAGCGGTATGCGTCAGTTAAAGCAGATTTTAGTTAAGGGAAATATTGGCTCTCGCGTTACCGGGATGATTAAACGCAACATCATTAGCAAGCAGGTTTTCCTTAAGACAAAGCAGAAGGCGCGGCTTTATGTCTATCGTTCCAAACGAAACTTATCCTACCTTAAGCCCTCGCGTTATCGAGATGGCCTTATGGAGTTGGCGGATTATATCATTGAAAGCGGGTTCAATAATTCTACGGCAACCTTGTTAACCTCGTAGGCTGGCAAGGTTTGGTTTTAACGATTATGGGGGGTGGTTAGAATGCCGGCGGGAAAGAAAATGATACAAGAGATTCTGAATGATTCCATATGCCTTAAGCAGGAAATATTGACGGGCCAGGTAGATATTATTTACGATATTGTTCGGGAAACGAATATTTGTTTGGGCGCCGGAGGCAAGGTTATCCTTGTTGGTAATGGAGGATCGGCTGCAGACGCGCAGCATTTGGCCGCGGAGTTTGTAGGGCGTTTTCTCAGGGAGCGCCGGGCGCTGCCCGCAATCGCTCTTTCCGTGAATACCTCTATACTTACGGCTTTGGGCAATGATTATGGGTATGATACGATATTCAGCCGGCAGATAGAGGCTATGGCCGGCAAGAATGATATACTTTGGGCATTTTCTACCAGTGGACAGTCGAAAAATGTCAATAAGGCAGTAATGAAGGCTAGGGCTATTGGGGTGAAGACAGTAGCCTTTGCCGGAAATAACGGAGGGCGGCTGGCCGCTGTTGCTGACATTTCTTTCATCGTTCCTTCCCAAAGCGCCCCACGCATTCAGGAGGCGCATATCACCGTAGGGCATATTGTTTGTCAATTAGTGGAGGAAGGATTGTCGGTTTCGGTCTGAGTGGTTTTTTGTTGTCGTTTTTTGCCTGTCGGCAGGCAGGTATTGCGCGTTACCCCGCGTCTTGCAGAAGGACATTGTCAAGGTTCGCCTTGGCGGCGGGGTTCTATCCGTCCCGGGCGGAAAATGCGGTTTCTGAATTGTCCTATGCGCGCCCCCGGATAGCCCCCCTATGCTTTCTTAGGATTTACTTTTGATGTTATCCCAGCGCAGGATTTGCCCCCCCGAAAGATTGCGGCCACAATTGCGATAAACCAAAAAATAAAATAAAGATTGTAACCACAACTGCGAAAGACAACCAAGGCTAAAAAAAGCTAAAGGGCAAAAAAAAATAAAAAAGCTTGACAAGATT
>JBHHYQ010000122.1:0-3645 GCA_046757595.1 Candidatus Omnitrophota bacterium | reverse complement strand
TAAGCCAAAAAATAATGACATATCCCACAAAGATGCCAATTTTCTCATAAAAGTGGTAGAAAATTTCCCGGAAAAGCGGGTTTTTTGAATTGTGACACAGTCTGAATGTCAGTTTTGTAACATCACGGATTTTATCCCTCGTCTCCCGGAATGACCCGTATCAACAGGCCGGCTTTGTAGGTAGAATGCCCCTGGTAAATAATATACCCCCTGTTGCCTGGCGGTTTTTGCGATGATTTGGGCTTGTTGCCCGCGGATACCGGCTTGGCCACAGGCCGCAGCGAAGAGGTTATGACAGGGGCGGCAACCGGCTTTATCTTCTTTGTCTTTATGGCATTGGCTGCCGGCCGGGCGTGTTTTATCAGGGTTAGTTTTTTCAAAAGGGATTGTTTCTCTTGGGCCGCCCTCTCCAACTCCGCCTGTAATGCTTTTTGCCTCCTGCGCAGGCTGCGGTTATCTTCGTTCAGCCGGGCAATATTATCCTCCAACAAAGAGACCTTTTTTCCCGACGAAGCCAATCTCTGTCGCAAACTGTCCAGCTCTTGTTGCCGCCAGGTTATTTTGTCCTGCAAGGCCTTTTTTTCCTGCCTCAGGCGATGAGCCACGGCTAATTGCTCCTCCAGCCTGCCTTTTATATCGGCGCCTTCCCGGCGCAACCTGGTTATAGCGGCCTTTTGGCGATATAACCTCCGGTCTATACGGGCATATTTATATACGGAGAACCCGGCCAGGCCGCAGAGAAACACGATAACCAACAATAATCCTTCTTTTTTGGTAAACATCATATGAAAGTGTCAAGGTGTCAGGGATAATTTGTTGAGTTTGTTGAGTTTTGTGTTTTGGGATTGTCATCAAGATCCGCCTCTGGCGGTGGGACACCATTCGCCTCTGGCGGGAAGTCCCGAAACACAAAAGTCCTTAAACCCAAAAATTCCTGTCCAGGGAACGATATTGCACGGCCTCCGATAAATGCTCGCAGGTGATCTCCGCGGCCGCGTCCAGGTCGGCGATGCTGCGGCTAATCTTGAGAATTTTATCGTAGGCCCGGGCGCTAAACCGCAGTTCGTCTATGGCCGCCTTCAACAGCTTCTGTTCCGCCTCCCCCAGGAGACAATACTTTTTTATCTGACGGTGGTTCATCTCGGCATTGCAGTGAATGCCCGCCTCCCTGAACCTACGCAACTGTATCTTCCGGGCCTTGTCTACGCGCTGCTTTATCTCTCGCGACCTCTCCCCGCTTGCCGAGGGAGAGACCAAATCCCGAGACTGCAACACCGGCACCTCGATATGGATGTCTATCCGGTCCAGCAACGGCCCGGATATCTTAGACCGATACCTCTGGATCTGCGCCGGGCTGCAACGGCACCCCCGGGTATTGTCCGTAAAATAACCGCAGGGGCAGGGGTTCATCGCCGCCAGCAACAAAAAACGGCTGGGGTAACGTAAAGACCTGGAGACGCGCGACAAGGTAATATGCCCGTCCTCCAGCGGCTGACGCAGGACCTCTAAGACATCGCGATGGAACTCCGGCAGTTCGTCCATAAACAAGACCCCGTTATGGGCCAGGCTTATCTCTCCCGGCCTGGGCATCGTGCCGCCGCCAACCAGGGCGACATCGCTGGCGGTATGATGCGGGGCGCGAAACGGCCGACGGGTAACCAAAGGCCGCTGCGCCGGCAGCAGTCCGCTGACGCTCTGTATCTTAGTCGTCTCCAGCATCTCCTCCAGGCTCATATCCGGCAAGATGGTCGGCAGGCGCTTGGCGAGCATTGTCTTGCCGGCCCCGGGCGGGCCGATCATCAACAGGTTGTGCCCGCCGCTGGCGGCAATCTCCAAGGCCCGCTTAACTATGCCCTGGCTCTGCACCTCGGCAAAGTCTACATCATATCCCGGCGCCTGCTTCAACAAGTCTTCCCGGCAAACGGTATGAGGCGCGACAGTCATATCGCCGCTTATAAGGGCCACGACCTCCGTAAGGCTGGACACCCCATAAACCTCTACCCCCTGGGCCACTGCCGCCTCCGGGGCGTTCTCTTGAGGAAGGATTAGTTTCCTGCGTCTCCCTTTCCTTAATCTCAGGGCCACGGGCAATGCCCCTTTTACCGGCCTTAACTTTCCGTCCAGAGACAGCTCGCCCAAGACAACATACCCCTCCAATGCCGCAAGGTCTATCTGCCGGGAAGAGGCAAGGATACCCAGGGCAATGGGCAGGTCGAAACAAGGCCCTTCCTTTTTCAGGTTGGCCGGGGCAAGGTTTACGGTTATCCGGTCCGAAGGATAATCGTATCCGGAGTTCTTAATCGCCAGCTTTATCCGCTCTTTGCTCTCCTTTATCGCCGTATCCGGCAGCCCGACGACAACCACTGTAGGAACCCCCCGGGAGATATTTATCTCTATATCCACAAAATAGACCTCCATCCCCAGGACCGAGGCCGAAAATACGCGCGAAAGCATATCCTTAGATTACCTCCATTTCCTCCCTCAAACGTTGTAATTGCCTCTTTAGGCTAAAATCGTAAACCGTATCGCCTACCCGCGCCTTTAACCCGGCAAGCAGATCAGGCCGAACACGAATACGCATATCCATATCCTTACCGTAGACCCCTGACAGCCTCCGGCCTAACTCCCTGCGGATGTCTTCTCCCAAAGAGACGGCCGACTCTACCACTACCTCCAACCTGTCGTCGAGCATCAGAGACAGGTCCGAATAGATACGATAAATAGATGCGACAGCCCCCAGGCTGCGCCTCCTTAGCAGGAGCCGCAAAAACCTCTCGGCGCAGGAAGAAAACCAGTTATAACTTATGATGCCTTCCAACAACCTCTCTTTTTTTCGCAGGGGAATGCCGGGATGGGCCCAAATACGCAAAAGGGCGGGATACCTCCTTAAGATGTTTGTGAACAAACCTATATCCAAGGAGACCTTATGTAGGCCTTCGCCCGAAGACAGGGCCGTCTCCAGAAGGGCGTGGGCATATTTTGCGCAAAGTTCTTCTTCTATCATAATCCCGATAGCCGGCGGATGCCTTCCCGGGCTATCTTTTCCGACAGCCCCTTATCCACGGAAGCGCCGATGATCTTTTCCGAGATGCGCAGGGCGATATCCGCGGTCTCCCGACGAAGCGCCTCCCGCGCCTTCTCTGCCTCGAGACTAATGTTCTCCTTGGCCGCGGCGATCATCTTTTCCGCCTCTTCCTGGGCATCGCGCAGGATGTCCTGCCGCGCCAGGTCCGCATCCTTTTTTACCGCAGACTTAAACTCCCGGGCCTGCCTGTTCGTCTCTTCCAGGCGCTTACGGGCCCTATCCAGCTCAGCCTTTGCCGCCTGCCTATCAGCCTCGGCCTGACGCAGGTCTTGCCGCACGGCATCGGCGCGCTTATCCAGGAAATCAAGCAAGGGCTTATACAGCAGGCGCTTCATTAGCGCCAAAAGTATAAGAAAGCTGATTATCTCGATAATTAAAGTAGCATTGGGAAGCATTTGAGTTTGTTGAGTTACTTGAGTTTGTTGAGTTTATTGAGTTTACTACAAACTCAAATAGCTGGGGCAATCACGAACAATAACAATATGGCGATAATCAGGGCGTAGATACCCGTGGTCTCGGCAATGGCGTCGGCCAACAACATCGTGCGCGTAATCTGCCCC
>JBHHYQ010000121.1:0-3647 GCA_046757595.1 Candidatus Omnitrophota bacterium | reverse complement strand
GATGTTTAACAAGAATAGGCTAAAGGAGGTCTTGGGGTTTTTTCTCTTGCGGGTGTGTATCGGCGTAGTCGGATTTGTCCTGGTGGTCATCCTTTATGATATCGTTTCTAAGGGCGCGGGGCGGATAAGCTGGGAGTTCCTTACGGCGATGCCCAGAAACGGGATGGAAGAGGGAGGGATATTTCCCGCTATCGTGGGCACGGTTATGGTTACGGCGATTACCGCAGTGTTGTCCGTGCCCTTAGGTATGGGCTGCGCGATATACCTAAACGAGTATGCCGACGACAACCGCATAACCCGCCTGGTACGGATGTCCATCCGCAACCTTTCCGGCGTGCCCTCTATCGTCTATGGGTTGTTTGGCGTGGTGTTGTTCGTAAATTTTATGCATCTGGGGACCTCCGTGCTTTCCGCCGGGCTTACCCTGGGGCTTTTGACTTTACCCTGGACGATTACCGCCAGCGAAGAGGCATTGAAGAGCGTTCCCGGCTCATATCGCGACGGGGCCCTGGCTTTGGGGGCTAGCAAGTGGCAGGCGATTAGGACCAATGTCTTGCCTTATTCTGTCCCCGGGATGCTCACCGGGACAATTCTTGGCCTGGCCCGGGCCGCGGGCGAGACCGCGCCGATACTGTTTACCGGAGCTGCGTTTTACCTGCCGTTTCTGCCTAAGTCTTTATCCAGCCAGTTTATGGCCCTGCCTTATCATCTGTATATAATGGCCACCCAGCACCACGCGATAGTAAAGGTTCGGCCCATCGCCTATGGCACGGCCCTGGTGCTTATTGCCCTGGTGTTTATAATGAACCTCTCGGCGATAATCCTGAGATATCGCCTGAGAAAACGCAAAATGGAGTAGTTATGTCCGAAATATCCCAGATAAAGGTAAAGGCAAATAATTTCAGTTTTTATTACGGCGAGGTAAGGGCGCTGCAGGATATCTCCATAGAGATAAAGAAAAATAAGGTCACGGGGATAATCGGCCCTTCCGGATGCGGCAAGTCTACCTTCCTGCGCAGTATCAACCGGATGAATGACTTGATTGGCGCCGCTCGCCCCCGGGGGGAGATCTTGATTGACGGAAAGAATATTTATCGTCCCGGCGTAGATGTGGTGGAGATACGTCGCAAGGTGGGGATGGTCTTCCAAAAGTCCAACCCCTTCCCCAAGTCCATATTCGACAATGTCGCCTATGGTTTGCGCATAGGCGGGATTAAAGACAAGGATTATATTTATCGCAAGGTAGAAAAGAGCCTGATAGGCGCGGCGTTGTGGAAGGAGGTGCGCGGCCGGCTGCATAAAAGCGCATTCACCCTTTCCGGCGGCCAGCAGCAGAGGTTGTGTATCGCCCGCGCCCTGGCCGTGGAGCCGGAGGTCCTGCTTATGGACGAGCCGGCCTCGGCCCTTGACCCTACGGCTACGGCGAAGATAGAGGAGCTTATCCAACAGCTGAAAGATAAATATACCATAGTCATCGTCACCCACAATATGCAGCAGGCCGCGCGCATATCCGACTATACGGCATTCTTTATGAACGGGGAATTGATAGAATATGACGAGACCGGGAAGATGTTTACCAAGCCGTCTCAAAAGATAACGGAGGATTATATCACGGGAAGGTTTGGGTGAGAGATAAAGAAGGGGGGCGAAGATGGAAAGGTATTTTGACGAGGAGCTGGGAAAACTGAAACGAAAGATCTTGGAGATGGGCGGCCTGGTGGAGAGGGCTATCCATTTGTCGATAAAGTCGTTGACCGAGAGAAAGAGCGAGATTGCCCGGGAGGTTGTCAAGTCCGACGACAGGATAAATATGCTGGAGATAGAGATAGACGAGTTTTCCCTGCAGCTGTTGGCCCTGCGTCAGCCCCAGGCCGGAGACCTGCGCCTGATTACCTCGATAATGAAGATAAACAACGACCTGGAGCGGGTGGGAGACCTGGCGGTAAATATTGCCGAACGGGCCGTGGAGCTACTTAAGTTTCCCCTGCTCAAACCGCTTATCGATATCCCCCGCATGGCCGAGATTGCCCAGATGATGCTTAAAGACAGCCTGGATGCCTTTGTGAACAAAGACCAACGGTCGGCGCGGGCAGTCTGCGAGCGCGACGACGAGGTGGACAGGTTGAACGGCCAGATATTCAGGGAGTTGTTGACCTATATGCTGCAGGACCCCAAGACAATCCAGCGGGCCGTAGACTTGATATTGGTCGGTAGGAACTTAGAGCGCATCGCCGATCATGCCACCAATATCTGCGAAGAGGTCGTCTATATCGTAGACGGCAAGACGATAAAGCACCATATGGAAAACAGGAAGGTATAAATGGCCTTGTTTTCCCAAAGGAGCGGTTGGCCGCGCCGGCCCAATCCTTTATCCCGTATCCTGGAAGAACTGAGGAGGCGCCCTGTCTTTGTCTTTGACCTCAGTCAGTCCAACCCTACGGCCTGCGGCCTAACCTATGCGCAGGAGGAATTATGTCTGCCTCTTGGCCTGCCGCATAATACGCATTATTCCCCCAATTGCCGCGGCGATTCGAAGATCCGGCAATGGATAGTCAAATATTATCGTGGCCTTGGCAGTAGGACATTGGACGACGATGATATCTTTTTGACTGCCGGCACATCCGAGGCCTACACCTATCTGTTTCGCCTCCTGGCCAACCCCGGAGATAATGTTCTCTTGCCGGCCCCGGGTTACCCCCTTTTTTCTTTTTTGTGCGATATAAACGACCTGGAGGCGAGATCTTATTGCCTGGATGCCTCGCGGGGGTGGAGGGTGGACCTTTCTTCTTTGCTTTCCGGCATCGACGAAAAGACGCGGGCCGTTGTTTTGATAAACCCCCATAATCCTACCGGGGCCTATATAGACCCGCGGGACTATGCCGATATTTGCGCCCTGTGCCGAAAGCGGGGGCTGGCGATTATCTGCGACGAGGTATTCTTCGATTATCGTTTTTGTGATAGTTTTCGCCCCCGCAGCCTTGCCGCAAACAGCGGGGTGTTGACCTTTGTCCTGGGCGGGTTGTCCAAGATGTTTGCCCTGCCGCAGATGAAGATCTCCTGGTTGGCGGCCTGCGGTCCGGATGCAGATGTGCGGGAGGCAGGGGAGAGGCTGGAGATCATCGCCGACACCTATCTTTCCGTCAACACCCCGGCGCAGAACGGCTTTCTGTCCTGGGCCAGGCATAAAGATAGGATACAGGGGGATATCCTGGCCAGGATAAGGCATAATTATGCCGCGGCCGAAAAGATTATCCGGGAAAATAACGCCGGGACCCTGTTTGCGCCTCAGGGCGGCTGGTCTGCCCTCTGGCGGATGCCGCAGGGCGCCGCGCAAGCCGCAGACTTGGCCCGCGAGGCCCTGGAGAAAGATTATGTATTTATCCATCCCGGATATTTTTTCGATTTTCCCTCCCCGGATAATTTCCTCGTCCTTAGCCTGTTGGTAAAGCCGGATATCCTCAGGCAAGGCGCGCAACGCCTGGCAAGGCGGATAACTTTAACCTAACGGAATCAAGCCCGCCAGAAAACGTGGCGAGGTTTACAGCATACCATAATAATTATATGATTATCGTAACTACTCAGGTACTTTTTAATATTAACCCTTGACTTGTTAATGAGGCAATTTAGAAGCCAGGATTTTGCCCGTA
>JBHHYQ010000120.1:0-3677 GCA_046757595.1 Candidatus Omnitrophota bacterium | reverse complement strand
TCATTTTACCCCCCAGTCATAATATTCGTTTTTCACCCTGAACTCGTCCGGGTCGTCCCGGTTATACTCGCGGTCGATACAGTTGATGATAAATGCCTCGCCCTCAAGGCTCTGAAAGGCATGCAGCAGGCCGCAGGGAATAGTCACCAGGCAAAAATTACCCTCGCCGATTACCAGCTCCATCACCTCGCCCCGGGTCGGGCTTTGCTCGCGCCGGTCCACGATAACCAACTTTATCTTCCCCTTGATACAACAGAAAAAATCGGTCTGCCTCTTGTGCAGATGGAAATTATCGCGGTCCTTCACCACCCCTTCGCGGGCTGTTGTCATATAGACCTGCTGCGGAGAGACCCCGGCCTGGGAAACGCGCAATATCTCCATCAACCGCCCCCGCTCGTCGGAAATCACATTTAGTTTTTTAACTATAACCCCGTCTATCATCGCGCGCTCCTTTTGTTTATCTAGACCAAAGCAAAATCAGCCATAAAATCAACCCCGCGGCAGCAACGACTATTATCGCCCGCGGCGTGGGATACTTTATCTTTCCCATAACCCCTACCCCCCGTCGCAGGCTATCCCCGCAATACAGGCACAACAGGGCATCGTCGTCGTAAATCGGGTTTTGGCAATGCGGGCAGGTGTAGGGCATATTAGTGTCAAGGTGTCAAGGTGTCAAGGTGTCAACCGTTGATCAACGCCAGGGTCTCGGCGCGAGTCTTGGAGTTTTGCTTAAACACCCCCCGCACCGCAGAGGTCACCGTAGTCGTCCCCGGTTTACGGACACCGCGCATGGACATACAAAGATGTTCGGCCCGGATAATTACCATTACCCCCATTGGCCGAAGTTTTTCCATAATCACATCGGCAACCTGTGTCGTCAACCGTTCCTGCACCTGCAGCCGGCGGGACAGTATCTCCACGACCCGGGCAATCTTGCTTAGCCCGGTAACGCGGCCGCCCTTGGGGATATAGGCAATATGCGCCTTGCCGATAAAAGGCAGGAGGTGGTGTTCGCACAAGGAAAACAAGGGGATGTCCCGGAGCAAGACCATCTCCTCGTGCTTTTGGTCCAAAACAACCTCCAGCTCCCGACGCGGGTCTCGTTTCATCCCGGACAAGATCTCGCCATACATCTCGGCAACGCGGCGCGGCGTCTGCCTGATGTCCTTTCTGCGGCAATCCTCCCCCAATGCCTCCAACATCGTCTTAACCGCCCGTTCGAGTTTTTTGTTATCCATTGTATCAGTCCTTTTTTAAACGATAACCTCGCGGGTCATCCAACATTCAAACCTCAATTCCCTACAGCCATCGTATCTCCCCTTATCCAGCTCGGAAACATAATACCCGATCTCCCCCAAACCCCTACTGCACTGTTACATTATTGAGCTTTGCATTTATAATAGGAATTATATCGGCACTATATCCGACGACGTTGGAAGAAGAAATTTTCCTATTAGTTTCGCAAAACTCAATAGTTTCTATGTATTAGCTGCCTTGTCATTCTCCGCGAAAGCGGAAAATCCAGAACAAAATTCTCTGGATTGCCTGAGCAAATCGGGCAATGACAGACAAACCCATAACTTATGTGACAATACGCTACGGCCGCGCAATTAATCACTGCCGATAACAACACGCTACGTTTATACCATCCTCTCCCTTATCTCCTGGCAAGTAACCGAGGCCACGCCTACTTTGCCTACGACAATCCCCGCGGCGTAATTGGCGATATAGGCAGCCTGCTCCAAACTTGCCCCGCAACATAAGGCCTGGGTGAAGACGGCAATTACGGTATCGCCGGCGCCGGAGACATCAAACACCTCCTGGGCCACGGTAGGGATATGCACCACCTTGCCCTGTTTAAGAAAAAGGCGCATCCCTTCTTCGCCCAAAGTAAGCAACACGCTCTGGCAACCCAATTGCCGCAGGATCTTTTTCCCGATGCGGTCGATGTCTTTGTCCGAACGAACCTTTATCCCGGAGATATCCGAGGCCTCGTGGATATTCGGGGTCAGCGATGTTACGGCTTTATAATAAGCAAAGTGGTCTGCCTTAGGGTCGATAGTGATTATCTTTTTGTGCCGGCGCGCCAAAGGGATAAGGCGGCTAATCAACCCGAAGCTAACCACGCCTTTGCCGTAGTCTTCCACGATAACCGCATCTACACCGTCTATCATCTTACGCACGAAGGCCAATATCTGCCCTGCGATATTGTCGGCGATAGGATGCGGCCTCTCCCTGTCCACCCGCACCACCTGCTGGTGGTGGGCGATAATCCGTGTCTTTACTATCGTGGGGCGCTCGCCATCCACGACCACGCCGCCCAAGTCGATACCCCGCCGCTTAAGCTCCTGCCGCAACAATGCCGCGCTCTTGTCATTACCGATCACCCCGCTTAGATAGGCCTTGCCCCCCAAGGCGGCAATGTTATTGGCCACATTCGCCGCGCCCCCGGGCATAAACGACTCCGACCGCACCTGGACCACCGGCACCGGCGCCTCGGGAGAGATACGGCTGACATTGCCCCAAATAAACTCATCCAGGATAAGGTCCCCCACCACCAGTATCCTGGCGCGGGGAAATTTGCTTAGGATCTGATTTAATTTAGGGCCCATCTCCTCCGCACGCTCCCGCGTGTAGTATCCACTATCCACTATTCACTATCCCCCAATACAAAAGCGGCAGCATCAACTCGTGGTGGCCGATAATGTAATATCCCCGGGCCCTGGGGCCGGACAAAGGGCGACAGACCACATTTTGCTGCGGGCGATACTGCTTAATCATATCAAAAGTTACTGTGGTAAAGTCTTTCACTTTATGCCCCAAATTACGCGCCAGGTTTAAGGCCTTCAAAAACACCTCGGGCAGGACAACCGCCGAACCAAAGTTAACCGCCACCCCCCCTTCGCCCAATCTTGCCACGGTCTCGCTTAAGCGATAAAAATCCCGCAGGCTGCAACTGCCCATAGCCGCCCCGTCTGCCGAGGGGTGTTGATGGACGATATCCGCGCCCAGGGCAATATGGGCGGTGACCGGGACATCACAACGTCGGGCGTTGACCAACAAGCTGTGTTTGGCAAAACGCAGCCTGGCCCCGCGCATCTTGCGCGCCAGGGCCTCGGCCGCGCCCCAGCCCTGTTTATCCCCTTGGGAGATAGCCCGGTTTACGAACTCTGCGGTATCCCTACTCATTCCAAACATCCCTTTGTCCAAGGCAGAAGCCACATCCTCGGAGGTCTTGCCGCAAAAGGCCAGTTCGAAGTCATGGATTAACCCGGCGCCGTTTAGGGCCACGGCCGTAATAACCCCCCGCCGCATCAGGTCGATAAGCAAAGGGTTCAGGCCACACTTTATGATATGCGCCCCGAGCATAAATATCACCGGCCTTTTCTTTTTTCGCGCCGCGACAATCGCCTTGACCACGGCCTTGAAATCTGCCGCGGCCAGGATATTCGGCAGGCTGTTATAAAAGGCGGCAAAGGCCGCGCTGGCCCCTTTAACCCGGGCCAAGTCCCCCACCGCAACCTTACTCCGCCGCCCGGCCAAAGAATATGTCTTTATTTTGGTTAAGTCCATAATTTCGTCGTGCGTATTGCGTATTGCGTCGTGCGTAAAAAAACAGCAATAATAATTAGTCCCCGAAGGGAACTAATTATTATTGAAAGATTGCCTGCCGCAGG
>JBHHYQ010000119.1:0-3693 GCA_046757595.1 Candidatus Omnitrophota bacterium | reverse complement strand
TCGCCAGCAGCGATAAGGATATGTTGCAGCTGGTGGATGCCAATGTGCTGGTTTATAACCCTTATCGCCAGCCCCCGCTGGTTGACGCGGATGCCGTTTGCGGGCGTTTCGGGGTTGCCCCGGGACGCATCGTCGATCTTATCTCTTTGTGCGGCGACGCATCCGACAATATCCCCGGGGTAAAGGGCATAGGCGAAAAGACGGCCCGGAAGTTGATTGATGAATACGGGGGTATGCGGGAGTTATTTGCGCGCCTCGACGAGGTTATGCCCCTGCGTGTTCGGATGTTGTTAAGGCGGGGGCAAGACAGCGCGCGCCTGAGTTATGAGCTGGCGACATTGCGGCGCGATGTGCCCCTGGACATAAGCCTCGACAGGTTGAAGGTGGCGCCACCAGATTACCACCGTTTGCGCAAGATCTTTGGCCGGCTGGAGTTTAAGAGCCTGTTGAGCGTTTTAAACGATGCAGATAGCCGCGGGCAGGCGCCTGTTGCCGCGAAAAAAACAGACAAGCCGATAGTTTTAGACAGCCCCGCCGCTGTGCAGGATTTGGTTGCGGCGATAAAAGCCCGCAGCGAGATGATATTTTCCCTCGATTGCCTTGTCGGCGACGGCAAAAAGCCTGGCCGCGGCGGAGCCGTAAAGGGTGTGCTTGTCCTTGCGGAAGAGAAGGCCTATTATATAAGCCGTAAATACCTCGGCCTTCTTAAGGGGGTGTTTGGCGATAAGGAGATAAAAAAGACAGGCCATAATCTGAAGCGGCAAAAGGATGCCCTTTGCGCTGCCGGGGTTGCCCTGGAGGGCCTTTATTTCGACATAATGCTTGCCGCCTATATCCTCGATCCGTCCCGCCACGGCTATGCGCTGAGCGATCTGGTAGCGCAATATTGCCCCCAGGGCGCATCGCCTGACCCGGCCTTGTCCCTGGGGAGGTTGCGGGAGATATTTCATCGCGAACTCAAGCAGCGAGATCAGCAGGAGTTGTTTTTTGGCATAGAGATGCCGTTGGTGTCCGTGTTGCAGAGGATGGAGTATGTCGGGGTGAGGATAGACCGGGATGTCTTGCGGGAAATATCCCGAGATACGCAGCGGCGCATTGCGCTTTTAACTCGGCAAATATCCCAGGCTGCCGGCCAAGACTTCAACATCAACTCCCCCAAGCAGTTGCGGTTTGTCTTGTTCGAGCGCCTTAAACTGCCGGTGGTAAAACGTACCAAGACCGGCCCTTCTACCGACGAGGAGGTCCTGCATAAACTGGCCGCGGCGCATTCTTTGCCGAAGATGATCTTGGACTATCGGCAGCTGGTGAAGTTGAAATCTACTTATATAGACCCTTTGCCGATGTTGGTGGATAGTGGTTCCGGGCGGCTGCATACATCTTTCAACCAGGCGGTTACCCGGACCGGGAGGCTTTCTTCGTCTCATCCCAACCTGCAGAATATCCCCGCGCGCAGCGAAGAGGGGCGACGTATCCGCCGGGCATTCGTTCCCGGGAGAAAAGACAGCCTTCTTTTGTCCGGGGATTATTCCCAGATAGAGCTGCGTATCTTAGCCCATCTTTCCCGGGACCAGGCCCTGGTCAAGGCCTTTGTCGACGATAAAGATGTGCATTCTTATGCCGCCGGCCTGATATTCGACGTAGAACAGGAGGCGGTGACTGTCGAGATGCGCGATAAGGCCAAGCGGGTAAACTTCGGGATAATCTACGGGATAAGCAGTTTTGGTTTAAGTAAGGATTTGGCCGTGTCCCGCAAAGAGGCGGAGATGTTTATCGATGCCTATTTTTTGCGTTATCCCGGGGTCAGGCAATATATGGAGCGAACCGCGCAGGAGGCGCGCCGCCGCGGTTTTACCGCGACCCTTTTGGGGCGCAGGCGATACCTTCCCGGGATAAACAGCGGGAATAACCAGTTACGGATGTTCGCCGAACGCCAGGCAATAAACGCCCCGATACAGGGCACAGCCAGCGATATGATAAAGCTGGCGATGATTGAAATAGATAAAGAGATTATGGAGAATAAATGGGAATCTCGCTTGATTATTCAGGTCCACGACGAGCTGATTTTCGATGTCCCGCGCCGTGAAAAGGACGCCTTTTCGGCCAAGGTCAGGGATGTTATGGAGGGCGTGTTGCAACTATGCGTTCCGGTAAAGGTGGATATTAAGAGCGGGGAGAGTTGGTATGATCTGTAAGGATAGTTTGTTGAGTTATTGAGTTTATTGAGTTTGTGGAGTTATTAGTAAGTTGAGGGTAATAATATGAAAGTTTTGTTTTGTTCTTCGGAGATAGTGCCGTTTGCCAAGACCGGGGGGTTGGCCGATGTTGCCGGGGCGCTGCCGGCCAGCCTTAAACAGCAGGGAGTGGATGTTGTCTTGGCTATGCCCGAATACAGGGGCATAGAGATTGCCTGCGGCGATCGCCTGAGCCCAGACTTGTCTTGTTCCCTGACGCCGCAGGGGATAAGGATATATTTTATCCGCAATGATCGTTACTTCAAGCGCGAGGGACTTTACGGTGATGGACGGGGAGATTATCCCGATAACTTAGAGCGCTTTGCCTTTTATTGCCGCGGGGCGCTGTCGGCGATAAAACAAACTGGGTTTCGTCCGGATATAATCCATTGTAATGAATGGCAGACCGGGCTTATCCCGGTGTTCCTGAACAGGGTCCTGGCCCGCGACCCGTTTTACAAAGACATCAAGACGGTATTGAGCCTGCATAATCTTGCCTATCAGGGGGTATTTCCTCTGAGTGATTTCGAGAAGCTGCGTATCGATTATCGCCTGAGTGACAGCCGGGGCCTGGAGATATACGGGAAGATAAATTTGCTCAAGGCGGGCATCGAGCTTTGCGACGCCGTAAACACGGTAAGCCCGACATACGCCCGGGAGATATTGACTCCGGAATTCGGTTGCGGGTTGGAGGGGGTCTTGGCTAAGAGAAAGCATGTCTTTGGCATACTCAACGGCCTGGATTATGAAATATGGGATTCCTTGCGAGATAAGTTTGTTTTTAAAAGATACTCTGTGGATAGCGCGGAAGACAAGGCCGTAAACAAGTCCGGCCTGCAAAAAGAGGCCGGGCTGCCGGTTTCTTCCCACGTCCCCTTATTGGGTATGGTTGCCCGTCTGGCGGAACAGAAGGGTCTGGAGTTACTTTGTTCCGTCCTGGAAGATATTTCTCCAGACGAAGCGCAGATAGTTGTTTTGGGCACGGGAGAGGAAAGGTACCACCGCCTGCTGGCCGCGTCACAGGACAGGCACCCCCGTTTGTTAAGGGCCTATCTTAAGTTCGACGAGGGCCTGGCGCATAAGATTTACGCCGGGGCGGATTTGTTTCTGATGCCTTCACGCTATGAACCCTGCGGCCTGGGGCAGATGATTAGTTTAAAGTATGGGACGATCCCTTTGGTCTTCAGGACCGGGGGCCTGGCGGACACGGTTTCGGCGCAGAACGGTTTTGTTTTCGAGACTTACGATAAGGAACACCTTTTGGCCGCTATCCGCCGGGCAACCTCGGCTTACAAAGATAAACCGGCCTGGCAGCGATTGGTAAACAAGGCCTTTGGTTATGATTTTTCCTGGCAAAGGGCGGCAGCAGAATATTTACGGCTTTATAGGCGTATTTGTCAGACTGCAAGCTGCAGGTAACAAGCTGCAGGCTTCAGGCTTTGTTTTGTATTTTTGAGTTTTT
>JBHHYQ010000118.1:0-3753 GCA_046757595.1 Candidatus Omnitrophota bacterium | reverse complement strand
GGTGCCCGCGGGGCACCCATCCAGTGGATGGGTGCCCCGACGCGTGCCTAGGGGCAAAAGACGGTTCCCAAACGTGCCTCTGGTAATGCAAAGGTCAATAAGCTTTTACCGGCTAATTTTGGCTATACGGCTTAAAATCTCTTTGCGGGGATAACCTTTGCCCCAGATCTCTTTTCCGAAAGTAACAAAAAAGTGCCGAATGTGCCTTTTGACAAAAAGCAGCTGCGATGAAACAGGGCTTTTGGAAATAGCGGCCGCCCATACCTCCAACAGGCTTACGGGATTGGTCTTCATCCGTTTGAATACCGCGAACATATCCTGAATGTCCTGATCCCAGTAACGGGTTATCTTACCGATACTCCAATATTCCGGATTGAGGATATAGACCCAAATATTCCTGAATCTCTCGTATAGGCTAGCATGCCGACGGTAGTCCAAAAGGGATATCTGCGACCACCTGTCTATATCCTCGCTGAACTGGGCGGCAATCCCGGTCTCCTGCTTTGTCTTTTCCACTGCGGCCTGAAACCCCTGCTTATCTTTTTCGGCTAAATCCCGGGTAAAGATAACCTCGAAATCTATATCCAATGTCGGCCTCGCCCCTCCCATAAGCAAAGAACCCGCGCCGCCCAAAAGTCTTATCTTGGCGCGCCGCGGCCATTTTTTCGAGAGGGAGGCAAAAAATAAATCTATATCTTTGGCCTTCATCGACTATAGCAGTTTGTCTATCCGCGCAAGTATCTGCCGGACCAGGCAAGGAGAGTACTTTTCTTCCATCAACAGATAACGGGACAACACATTCCACCTTTTTGTCCGATACCTTTTTCTGCCCTCCTTTTCGTGCGCCCGCAGCTTATTGATTATCAGAGAACCTATGTCCCGACATAATCTATCATCGGCAGGGTTTCCGGCAAACCTGCCATCGACAATACAACGCGCCAACCTATCTATGCGCCGGCGCCCCTGAGGCAAAGGCCTATTACGGGGAAGAGAGAAAAGCCTGGCCAAAGACAAATTCAGCCCCCGGGACAACCTTGATAACGACCTGGTGTTGATATGCCGGGCCTGGTTCTCGATATTGGATATCGCGGACTGAGTAAGGCCGGATCGCCGGGATAGTTGCATCTGGGTCAACCCCTTGTGCCTGCGCCACTGCCTAAGATAAATAATCGACTGGCTCATATAGATACAATTATATCATATTTGATATAATTGTCAACAAATTAAATTTTAATTAAAATCATATCTATCCAAATCAATGTCCCGGCCGTCAGTAGGGTTCAGGCATGCCTGAACCGTTACTTTACGATATTGATATTTCTGATTTTGTATTTTGAATGCCGTTGATTTAATTTCGCGATTTCATATATGATTGAATTGTATTTTATTAACGGAACGGACATGCCCGTTCCCTACAGGATTATTATAATTTTTTATTGAATTATTTTTTTATATTTTTTCTCCCTTTGGCCAAGGCCTTGATTTTTCTTAAGTCCAGTTTGCCGCTGCCCAATAAAGGCATGTGCGGAATTTGATAAAAACTATCCCGGCGGGGGATCCATAGTTTGGGCAGGGCAGACTGGTTGAGGGATTGCCATAAATCGTCTATATCCGCATCACCGACATAAAGGACGACCAACCGTTCCCCTCTCTGCTCGTCGTCAACGGAGGTAACCGCGCAACAAGGCTCTTCTCTGCGCAGAATTTTGTCTATCTCCTCTTCTATCCTTATGTGCGGGACCATCTCCCCGGCTATCTTGCTAAAACGGCTGAGGCGGCCGACGATCTCGACCCGCCCCTGGTCGTCGATAACAGCCAAGTCCCCCGTGACATACCAGCCGTCTTTTATCACCTGCCGGGTCTTTTCCGGCTGGTTGAGATAACCCAACATCACATTCGGCCCTTTTACCAAAAGCACCCCTTCCTGCCCCGGAGGCAAAGCCGGCCCCGCGTCATCATCTTGCCCCGCAACCGCCTCTATATCGACGACCTTTACGGATACCCCGGGGACGGGAGGACCAACCTTGCCTAAACTATACCCGGAGAGCCCCTCCGCAGGACGCCCTTCCGCGCCGCGGCATATGATTTCCCGCGGGGCATTCACGCAGGCCACCGGAGATAACTCCGTTGCCCCATACCCCTCGCACAAGACAATACCAAACTTCTCGTAAAATGCCCGCGCCGTGGTCTCTTTGAGTTTTTCCGCCCCGGCCACGGCGCACCTTATGCTGCGAAATTGCTCCGGCGAACACTTCCTTATGTAGGCGGCAAAGAATGTCGGCGTGCCCAAGATAATCGTCGCCTTATATGCAGAAACCAACCCTCCTACTGTAGGGGCGTCCAGGGGATTATGGTGATAAACCACGGCCGCACCCCGGATAAGCGGCAACCATAATGTGGCCATAAACCCGAAGGAATGAAAAAAGGGCAACACCCCCATAACCACATCTTTTTTCCCGATAAAGATTGCCTGGGTCAGGGATTGGATATTGGCGGCGATGTTGTGATGGGAAAGCATAACCCCTTTGGGACGGGCGGTGCTGCCGCTGGAGAATATCACCGTAGCCAGGCTATGGATATCCTTCGGCTGCCTGATAAACCAGCGCTGCAACAACCTCTGGGGCAAAAACAGGGCCAGGACAAAATACTTTATCTTGTCTATGGGCGAGGCCTTGCCAACGATGTCTTCCAGATAGTCCCAACCATTTCGGCCTTCTATCTTTAGTTTAGCCAGAAAGCGGCGCGAGGTAATCGTCTGGGTTATGCGGCACTCCTTAAGATAAAAGTCAAGGTTGTCTTGGCCCGCGGTCCAGTTAAGGTTGACCGGGGTCCTTCCGGAAAAAAGCGCGGCCAGGTTGACCAGGGCCGCAGGGCAGGAGGCCGGCAACATAATGCCCACCATCTCCTCCCGCCCCTCTGTCAAAGGGCGGAGAAATATCCTGCGGGACAAAAGCATGGCCCCGGCCAGGACCTTAAGATAACTCATCCGCCGTCCCGCATCGGCCATACACAACTTAAAGGGGCGCCGTCGCGCCTGCCTCAGAAAGGCAATATGTAATGGTAGCGGAGATTCAGGCATTCCTGGAAAGCGCGCTACTTTCCACAAACATACTTTTTATAATCACCCGGAAAGTAGTGTCCGCGAAATCTTATTTCTCCTTGTTTATCAACAACAAAATATGTCGGGATGCCGAATATCCTGTAAGAAGAAGCAACAACCTGATCGCCATCCAAAAACACGGGAAAATCCAGCTTCCTTCTTTGGGCAAATCTCCGTATCTTATCCGGGTCTTCGCCTACTGATATCGCCAATAACCGCGTGTTGTCTTTCTCAAGCTTACGATAAATATCGTTCATCACTGATATTTCCCGCAGGCAGTTAGGACACCAACTGGCCCAAAAAAACAAAATTACATCCTTGCCCCTCAAACCCTTCAGGCTGATATTTTCTCCGCCTGTTCCGGAAAGGCTAAAATCCGCAGCTGTTCCCAAAGAGGCAACAGAGGCACATTCCGAAGACCCTCCCCCGCCTCCGGCATAAACAAAAGAGACAGATGCCCCCAACAAATAAACCATCGCCGCCGATAAAATAATTGCCTTTTTCATATCCCCCCCATCTTTATAAAAAAATACTCCGCGGCAACAAACAGCATTATCGCCCAAAACCTCTCCATCCACTGCAAACGAGGGGAAACCTTGAACGCCTTGTTTATCACCCCGCTAAGCGCCCCGGCAATAACCAATACGGCCCCC
>JBHHYQ010000117.1:0-3759 GCA_046757595.1 Candidatus Omnitrophota bacterium | reverse complement strand
CATACAAACGGCCTTCGCCGCGTATCTTTTCGAATGAAGATATGCCTAAGGGTAGATTTTGCATTGGCTGGTTTAATCTTTTTAGTGGATTGTCCCTCCTATTGCGACGGACACTATCCAACCCTCCGGAGAGGAAAGCTACAAGTCGCGAGTCACTGTATATATTTTTGATTTAGGCCGGTCATACTCAAATCCCACCACAATGTCCTGCCCGTTTTTCCCCATTCTTGTCATTACCGCTAAGGCATGCCCTCGGAATCTTTAATCGAGGATAAGAATCAATTAACCCAATGTCATACCCGAATGTTTTTATCGGGCATCCACAACGGACATCGTGACTATGGCTTCCCGCTGAAAGCGTGCGGGAATGACATTGCCGCGCTTCAGGGACATACCCTAAAGTATATCCTTGCCAAAAACTCACTCAACCCGCATACCCACCAACCCGAATTATGGCCTTCATCAGGCCCATGACCATTTCCTCCCGCGAGCCTGCCCGGGCCAGGACCTTGCCCTCTTTGTCCAAGATAAGCGCCCGATACCTTTTTCCGGACAAGACATTGGCCACGATAATGTCGGCGTCGAACACGCGTCCCATCTCAAGCGCCCGTTGCCGCAAGGTCCTATCACCCACGGCTATCTCTAATTTAAAGGCCACGAACAGGCTCTGCGGGCTTAAGCGGCGCACCAACAGGCCTAATTTAGACGTAGGTTCGAGCCGCAACACAAGGCGCCGCCCGGACTTAATCTTATTAGCCTTTCTGGGGGCGGATAACCGGTAATCGGATACCGCGGCGCTATGGATTACTATGTCGTATCTCTTGCCGCTTAATTTCCGTCGCAACAAACGGCTTAGTTCGGAAAAGAACCTAAACCGTTCAACCCTTATTCTCGCGGCGCGCGGCTTATGGCTTATGGTCTGTCCTGCCACGGGCCCCAATAGCAGGGTAACATCGTTTCCTCTTTCCGCCAGCCTGCCTGCCAACAATGCCCCGGTCTTGCCCGTGGCAATATTACCGATAACCCTCACCTTATCCACAGGCACCCAAGTCGGCCCCGCCGTAATCAAGATCCGCATTTATAACCCGATTTGCTTTATTATCTCCTCTACCCTGGCCGCGACCAGGCGCGGCCTTTTTATCATCTTTATTGCCCGGCCGGGGTCCTTTAACCCGTGGCCGGTAAGGATGCAGACTATTCTCGTATTGCGTATTTTTTTAAAGTAACTCCTATTAGCCAGCTTCAGCAATCCGGCTACCGCGGCGGCAGATGCCGGCTCCACAAACACCCCCTCTTCCCGCGCCAGGAACTCATAGGCCTGCAGTATCTCGCTGTCGCTTACGGTATCTATCAACCCCCCGGACTCATCCCGCGCAGCCTCGGCCTGCCGCCAGCTGGCCGGATTGCCGATACGGATAGCCGTAGCCAGTGTCTGCGGCCGCCGGACAACACACCCCCGCGCTATCGGCGCCGCGCCCTCGGCCTGAAACCCCAACATCCGCGGCAAACTATCAACCACGGCTTTTTCTTTGTATTCCTTATATCCCTTCCAGTAGGCCGTGATATTCCCGGCATTGCCCACCGGCATCACCTGGTAATCCGGCGCCCTTTTGCCCAGCTGGTCGCAGATCTCAAAGGCCGCGGTCTTTTGCCCTTCGATACGATAGGGATTGATGGAGTTAACCAGGGTTATATGCCGCCTGCGGCTGATCTCCCGCACCAGGCTTAAGGCGGTATCGAAATTACCCTTGACCTCCAATACCGTGGCCCCGTGTATCAACGCCTGCGAGAGTTTACCTAGGGCAACCCCGCCGCGCGGCACGAGCACAATAGAACGCAACCCGGCCCGGTCGGCATAGGCCGAGGCCGAGGCCGAGGTATTCCCGGTAGAGGCGCAGATTACCGCCTTTGCCCCGGCCTGTTTGGCGCGGGATATCGCCAAGGTCATCCCCCGGTCCTTAAACGACCCCGTAGGATTAAGCCCCTCGTATTTGAGATAAACCTCTGCCCTCAGCCCACGGCTCAGCTTAGAGGAATAAATCAAGGGGGTATTGCCTTCATTCAATGTAACAACCGGCGTCCTTAAGGTTACGGGAAGATACCGCCTATATCGTTCGATAAGCCCTTTCCACATAATAAGATAGCGTCAAGGTGTCAGACCCTTTTTCGAGAACCGAGCACCGAAAACCGAGAAAAGTATTACGCGCAACCCTCTATCCTGATAACCACGGCCTCCTCCACCATACGCAACTTGTTTATCTCGTCAAGGGCCAGGCGCATCGAGCGCTCTTTTGCCTCGTGGATAATCATCACCACGGGGACGATGCGCGCCCGGCGCCTCTCTTTTTGACTTACCGAGGCAATACTGATATTATGCCGCCCCAGTATCCCGGAGATACGCGCCAGGACTCCGGGATGATCTATGGCCATAAACCTTATATAAAACCTGGTGTCGATCTGGTCTATGCGACGCAGGTGGCAGGACTTGTCTTTCTTTCCCCGGGGCCGGGAATCGATGCCCCTATCGCGGCTTTCGGCCAAACTCACTATATCGCTTACCACAGCCGATGCCGTAGGGTTTCCCCCTGCCCCCTGGCCATAAAAAAGCATATCGCCGACTAAATCCGATGAGGTATAAACGGCATTGAACGCCCCATCCACAGAGGCCAAAAGATGCCCCTGAGGGATCATCGTCGGGTGCACGCGCGCCTCCAGCTCGTCCTTGCGCTTCTTGGCAATGGCCAGGGGCTTTATTACCAACCCCATCTCTGCGGCGTATTTTATGTCGTCGGGGGAAATACGCGTTATCCCCTCGACAAAGACATCGCTCAGGCGGACAAAACGCCCAAAGGCAAGATAGGCAAGGATAATGAGTTTATGCGCCGAATCTACCCCCTCGATATCCAATGTAGGGTCCTTCTCGGCAAAACCCTCTTCCTGGGCCTGGCGCAGGGCATCACGAAAACTCATCCCCAGGCCGGACATCTGGCTAAGCACGAAATTCGATGTCCCGTTGACAATACCGTAAATGGCGGAAAACTTATCCGCAACCAGGCCCTTTTTCAGGGATTTGATAATCGGGATGCCGCCGGCCACCGCGGCCTCGAACCGGATGCCCCCCCCTAACTTATGGGACAGGCGAAATAGCTCCTGCCCGCAATCGGCCAACAAGGCCTTATTCGCCGTCACCACATATTTTCCCCGACGCAGGGCGCGGCTAATTATCTCCTTTGCCGGATGTATGCCCCCGATAAGCTCTACGATGATGTCTATATCCGGATTATCGATAATCTCGCCGATATCCTGCGTCAGCATCGCCCGGGGCACGACTACATCCCTTTTACGTCGCAGGTCGCGAACGCATATCTTTTGCAGCCGCAGGTCCAGGCCTGTCCGCCGCATAAGTAGTTGTCGGCGCTGCCGCAATATCTTGACCACACTACCGCCCACAGTCCCAAACCCTATCAACCCAATACTTACCCTTTTCATCCGAAAATCTTTCCCCACACCCCTTTGGTTCAAGGGGAAATTATTCATATGTACCTGCCGGCAAATAATTACAATATTGGTCGGGGCGGTCGGACTCGAACCGACGACCCGCTTGAACATCGTCGCCTTGCTCCTCTCCATAGGGGCGTTGCCCCTCTGGCGCTACGCAAAAGTTCCTATGCGTCACTTTTGCTTCGCTGTCACCCCAAAGTGGGGAAAATCTTTCCCCACACCCCTTTGGTTCAAGGGGAAATTATTCATATGTACCTG
>JBHHYQ010000116.1:0-3780 GCA_046757595.1 Candidatus Omnitrophota bacterium | reverse complement strand
GGTCCTGGCAATCCGCGGGCAGGTCATCCCGGCCACATTGAATAAGGTCGTATTATCCGCGGAATATAAAGACGGCAGCCGCGCCGACGGAGAGGCGCTTATCCCCCAGAGGTGTTCTCCCATAAAAAGCGTCTCTCTCAAGCCGGCGGATATCGCCGCCACCCCCGAGGCGATAAAGGCGATATCCGAGGCCGAGATTATCGTCTTGGGCCCGGGGAGCCTTTATACGAGCATTATACCCAATTTATTGATAAAGGAAATAAACGCCGCCATCTCTTCTTCCTGCGCCGTTAAGGTATACATATGCAATATTATGACCCAACACGGGGAGACCGACGGTTATACGGCTTCGGACCACCTCAATGCCGTAATCAGCCATTCTCGTTCGCGTATCGTGGATCATTGTATTGTAAATACGGATAATATCCCCGAAGATTTAGCGGTTAAGTATAAGGGAGAGTTTGCATCCCTTATAATAAACGACAGCGACAAGATAAGGGCTGCGGGATTTGGCGTCAGCGAAGAAGGCCTTTTGGAGGCGGGGGAGGTCGTGCGTCATGACGCAGATAAGCTGGCGCGGATAATCGTCTCTCTCCTGAGGGATAAATATGCCTGATGAGAAGAAGTTGAGATTATTATTGGCCGTGCATTGCCATCAGCCCGTAGGTAACTTCGGCGGGGTGTTTCAGGAGGCCTACGAAAAGGCCTACCTGCCTTTTATCCAAACCTTAAACAGGCACCCCGGTATAAATATCTCCCTGCATTATTCCGGCAGCCTTTTGGATTGGCTGGTATCGCGGCATCCGGAATTTATCGGCGAGGTAAAAGATTTGATAAGAGAAGGGCGGGTGGAGATAATCGGCGGGGCCTATTATGAGCCGATTATCTCCGTTATCCCCGGAGAGGACGCCCAGGGGCAGATAGCGATGTTGTCTTCTTTCATAAGAAGGCATTTCGATGTCGAGCCCGCAGGCGGATGGTTGGCCGAGAGGGTTTGGGAGCCCAGGATACCGCATACATTATCCCTCAGCGGGATCAAATATACTATTCTCGATGATTGGCATTTTCGCCTGGCCGGGTTTAGACCCGAAGATGTCAGCGGTTATTATTTGACCGAAGAAGACTCACGGACCGTGTCGGTGTTTGCCTCCTGCGAACAGCTGCGCTATCTTGTCCCTTTCAAAAGGCCGCAGGAGACCATAGATTACTTACGTCTTCGTCGGGATAAAGCGAAGTCGGGACAAGCTGTTGTCTTGGGCGACGACGGAGAGAAGTTCGGGCTTTGGCCGGGAACGCATAAATGGGTGCATAGACAGGGTTGGTTGGACGAGTTTTTCTCTTTGCTGGAGAAGAATGCCCATTGGATAGATCTTATGAAATTCGACGATTATATAGCCGCGTATCCTCCCGCGGGCCGCGTTTATCTTCCCTGCGCCAGCTACCGCGAGATGCAGGAATGGTCCGGAGGGTATTTTCGCAACTTCTTCATAAAGTATCCCGAAGGGAACTTTATGCACAAGAGGATGTTATATCTAAGCCGGCTTATCTCCCAGGCAAAAGACGAAATGCCGGAGAATAAGATAGGGCGGGCGCGGCGCCATCTGTATATGGCCCAGGCAAACTGTCCTTATTGGCATGGCGTGTTCGGGGGGTTGTATCTCAACCACCTTCGTTCGGCGGTGTATTCCAACCTTATTCGGGCCGAGAAGATATTGGACGAAAAGGAGAACAAAAGGGAACATTGCGACGTAAAGATACTGGATATCGACAGCGACGGCGTCAAAGAGATGCTTGTGGACAGCCGCCGGTTCAAGTTTTGTTTTCGGCCGGAGCAGGGAGCGGTCATCTGCGAGTGGGACTGCAAAGACAAGGCCCTGAACCTGGTAAACACCATCGCCCGTCGCCCGGAAAGGTCGCACGGGGAGATACTGTCCGAAAAGACGGAGGCGGCAAAAGGGCGAAACGACGCCGCAAACCCGGCCGACCCCAACATCCATCGCGCCAAAAAGATTAGAGATTCGGGGCTTAAAGGTTGTTTGTTCTACGACCGCAATCCTCGTTATTGCCTGTTGGATCATTTCTTAAGGCCGGAGGCGAGCGCGCAGGATTTTTATCGGGGGGAATACGAGGAATTAGGGGATTTCGTTTGCGGGAGATACGACCTGGAGAGCAAGATGGATGTCGAGGGCAAGCGGAGAAAGGTCGTGGATACATTGAACTTTCGCCGTTGCGGTCTCGTGGGTTCGGCGAGAGTAGAGATTGCCAAGACGATAAATATTTCCGGGGCGGGGATGCATTTTGGTTACTGTTTGAAGAACGCCTGCGCGGAAAATATAGATTGTGTCTTTGCTGCGGAGTTCAACCTTTCGATATACGACAATTTGCTTAGTCGGGGCATCGGCGTCGCGCATTCTCCCCTTTTGGGGTTGAACGATATCTGGAACGATGTCAAGTTGGAATTTCGTTTTGCCGGAAAGACCGAGGTTTGGCATTTGCCTATAGAGACGGTCTCGGAGTCGGAAGCGGCTATAGAGAGGCTTTATCAGGAGCTCTGTCTTTTGTTCCGTTGGCCGATCTCTTTGTCGGGGCAGCAGTCCTGGCAGACGGAGTTCGAGTTGAAGGTAGGATAGGATGAAGCCGATAACCAAAAAACTTATCGTTCGCAGCGAGCAGGGTCTGCATGCCCGGCCGGCGGCATTATTCGTGCAGGCGGCAGGCAGGTTTGATTGTAAGATAACCGTTTCCAAAGACGGGCAGTCCGTAAACGGAAAGTCGATAATGGGCATTTTGATGCTGGGGGCGGCCAAGGGGACGGAGATTAGCATCCAGGCCTTAGGCGATGATGCCGCTTGCGCCATAGAGGAATTGGAGAAGATAGTATGAACGAGATCTTGAAGGGCATACCTGCGGCCTCGGGAATAGCCATAGGCCCGGTCTATCTTCTCGGCCGCGACGATTTCGATGTTTCCAAAAGAGGGATAACTTCTTCCGATGTGGCCGCGGAGATCGTCCGTTTCGAGGAGGCCCTTATGCGCACGCGTAAGGATTTGCTTGAGCTGAAAAAAAAGATCGCCCGCGAGCTCAACCAGGAACAGGCGCAGATTTTCGATGCCCATCTCCTGGTTCTCGAGGACAGGGTGTTGATAGAAGAGGTTATCTCCCGCGTCAAGAAAGAAAGGCTCAATGTAGAATATATATTTCAGGAGGTGTTGAAAAAACACATCGATGTCTTTTCCCATATGGAAGATGAATATCTGCGGGAGAGGGTTGCCGATATCAACGATGTGGGCAAAAGGGTCCTGCGGAGCCTGTGTGGCAAAAAGAAAAAGGGCCTTTCCGAACTGGAAGAGAAGGTAATCGTCGTTGCCCACGACCTTTCTCCTTCCGACACCGCGGCGATGCACCGCAAGAATGTCATCGGCTTCGTTACGGATATCGGCGGCAAGACATCGCATACGGCGATTATGGCCAAGTCTTTCGAGATCCCGGCCGTAGTCGGGGTGGAGATTGCCACGGCGCGGATAAGCGAAGGGGATATCCTGGTCATCGATGGCACGGTTGGGGTTATCGTCGTAAATCCCGATAAGCAGACCATTACCCAATATAAACAGGCCAAAGAAAAGATCTTTGCCAAAGACAAGGCCTTTGTCTCGCTGAAGGGGCTGCCGGCCCAGACGCAGGACGGCAAGAGGGTGGAGTTGGCGGCAAACATCGAGCTGCCCGAGGAGATACCATTCGTTATCGAGCACGGGGCCGAAGGCATCGGCCTTTACCGCACGG
>JBHHYQ010000115.1:0-3807 GCA_046757595.1 Candidatus Omnitrophota bacterium | reverse complement strand
GAAGCAATCCCTTTTGCGTAAAATTATGGCCATTTTTTGGGATAGTATTTTTCCTCTATGAGATTGCTTCGGTCGTTTTGCCCCCTCGCAATAACAGGACGGAGATTGCGACAAGTCTGATTGTCGGTTTTTGTCTCATTAAGAGAGCCTAAGAGAGTATGAGACGAGATGGATATTCGCTCGCGGTTAAATCTTATTATCACAGGTCTATTATTGCAGGCTTGATTTTACTCGCCTGTATCGCTGTGGTTTATTTCCTTCCCCGGCCTAAATATACGGGAAAGGCATTTACCGTTAGGGTATTGGAGGCTGTTCCTCTTCGGGCCGGCCCCTGGCAGGGGGATGATGTGGAAATAAAAGACAGGCCAGAGGACGAGGTCTATAATTTTATTAGCCGTATCCTGGGCCGGCGATATATCAACACGGTCCGCCCTTGGCAAAGTGTCTTGCTGGTAGTCCTGGATGCGGGGAACTTCCACTACCCCAAGGTCTGTTTCCGTGGGGCCGGGTTTAGACCCGAGGCGCTTGCCCCTAAAGAGCTAAACATCCTGGGCCATAAGATAAAGGTCCAGTTAATACGCAGCCAGAAGGGCAAAGAGCGGATTTTGACCATTTACTGGATATGCATTGACAAAAAGATCGTGGCCACTTGGGCCGAACAGAAACTCAGGCAGTTGTATTATAGTTTGTTTAACAAAAAGCGGGTGGGCCTGATGGTCAGGGTGGATGTTCCTTTAGCCGGGGACACAGAAGATGGCATGGCGGTCGGCCGGGATTTCCTCGTCAACCTCTGTCGGGAGATCCCCGCCCAGATGAAGAATTATCTTTTTGGCCGGGTAGATTAATCTGTCTAAATGGTGGAAATATACTTTACCTTTCAGGCGACGTCTAAGAGGTAAAGTATAATGTTGTGCACATAACCCAAGATCAATTGCAAAGGGGACATATCTTTGAAGCTTTGCTACAATGCAGATGATGAATCTTGGGTTGCGGGTGTAGGCGGGGGCCAAGAATAAGATAAAAACAAGAGGAAAAGATTTTTAGGTAAACGGTACGATCACCCCCGAGCCGGTAAGCGCATTATTGTTTTTGATCGGCGGGGCGGCGATGGCCGGGGCAGGATTAAAAAGAAAGACACTAAAAACCGGGTGTAATATATGATCCCAAAATAATGTTACAAAACTGACAATCAGACTGTGTCGTAATTAACCGTATATCCTGAAAGTGGAGGAATTATGTTATTATTAAGCCAAAAAATAATGACATATCCCACAAAGATGCCAATTCTCTCATAAAAGTGGCAGAAAATTTCCTGGAAAAGCGGGTTTTTTGAATTGCGACACAGTCTGATTGTCAGTTTTGTAACATTATTTTGGGACATTAGTAAGTCAGGGGTTAATAAGATATGTCAAACAGGCTTCATGGGGCGATAATCGTTACCTACCGTTGCAATGCCCGTTGCAATATGTGCAATGTCTGGCAGCATCCCTCCCGGCCGTCTGAGGAGATCGGCCCGGATGTTATGGATAAGCTGCCGCGGATGTTTTTCTGCAATATCACCGGGGGAGAGCCGTTCGTGCGGCAGGATTTAGCGGAGATTGTCTCTGCCCTGCGCAGGAAGGCGCGGCGGATTGTCGTAAGCACCAATGGGTTTTTCACGGAAAGGATTATCGCCTTATGCCGCAGGTTCCCGGACTTAGGCATCCGCATCAGTATCGAGGGCCTGGAGCAGGCCAATGATAAAATCCGCGGCTTACCTGGAGGGTATAAGCGCACCATAGAGACCCTGCAGCGACTGGGCAAGATGGGCCTGCGGGACATCGGCTTTGCGATGACCGCGCAGGACATAAACTGCGTCGACCTCGTCTCCCTCTACGAAAAGGCCAAAGGCTTGGGCTATGAGTTTGCCACGGCCACCTTGCACAATTCGCATTATTTCCATAAATGGGACAACCGCATAAAGGATAAACAGCGGGTCTGCGCCGAGATTAGCCGGCTGGTAAGATCGTTATTAAGTTCGCCTCGGCCCAAGGACTGGGCGCGGGCCTATTTTAACCACGGCCTGATTAATTATATCCACGGCCGGCCGCGGCCCTTGCCCTGCCCGATGGGCCAGGATGGGTTCTTTCTCGACCCCGCAGGCGATGTCCTGGCCTGCAACGGTATGGACGAGAAACAGCCGATGGGCAATCTCCGTCGGCGGCCCTGGAAGGAGATCTGGCGCGGGCCTGAGGCCGAGAGGGTGCGTCGCAGCGTCAAGTCCTGCCCGAAAAACTGCTGGATGGTCGGCTCGGCTGCCCCGGCAATATGGCGCCACCCCCTAAGGCCCATTGCCTGGGTTGCGGCCAGAAAGTTTACAATATATACTTTACCTTTTAGGCGACGGCTAAAAGGTAAAGTATATTGTGGCTAAGATGCGCATCCTTTTGGTGAATAAGTTTCTTTGTCCCAAGGGCGGGGATGCCGTAAGCGCTGTGGATACGGGGCGGCTGTTGCGGGCCAGGGGGCATAAGGTTGTGTTTTGGGGGATGGCCCATCCGCAAAACCCAAGTTACCCGCAGGAGGAATACTTTGTCCCCTATGTCGATCTCAACGGGAAGATACCCCTTCTCGGCCGGCTGAATACGGCAGTTAACGTCCTTTACTCTTTCCCTGCCCGGGCCAATTTAGGGCGGCTGCTTAAAGTGCGGCGCCCGGACATCGCCCACCTGCATAATATCTACCACCAGATCTCTCCCTCTATCCTGCATAGTTTAAAAAAGCGGCGCATCCCCGTGGTAATGACCCTGCACGATTATAAGCTGGCCTGCGCCTCTTATTCTTTGTTGGATAAGGGCAGGCCCTGCCAGGCCTGTTGCGGGGGGCGCTATTATCGGTGTTTCCTGCGCGGCTGCGTCAAGGGCTCGCGGCTTAAAAGCCTGCTCAATACTATAGAGATGTATCTGCATCACCGCCTGTTGCGCATCTATGAGTTAGTGGATGTGTTTATCGCGCCCAGCCGTTTTCTCAAGGCAAAGTTGCAGGAGATGGGGTTTAAGGGTAGGATTGTTTACCTGCCTAATTTCCTGAATTTAGAGGAGTTTGGGCCGCGGTTCGAGGCCGAGGATAACTCTATTGTTTACTTCGGCCGCCTCTCGCAAGAAAAGGGCCTGGAGACCCTGTTGTCGGCGCTGCGGGGGCTTAGGCTTGATCTAAAGATTATCGGTGAGGGGCCATTAAAGGAAAGGCTTCAGGCCCGCGCCCGGCAGGAAGGGTTAAGCAATGTCGCATTTCTCGGCCATAAAAGCGGCGAGGCATTGAGGGAGGAGATTGGGAAGGCGCGGTTTGTCGTCCTGCCCTCCGAGTGCTATGAGAACAACCCCCGCTCGCTTATCGAGGCCTTTGCCTTAGGCAAGCCGGCAGTAGCCGCGCGTATCGGGGGCATCCCGGAGCTGGTAAGAGACAACGAGACGGGTTTGACCTTTGCTGCCGGCGATATCAAAGACCTGCGCCTTAAAATAGGACACCTAACAGCCAATCCCGACAAAATCAGGGAAATGGGAAAGAATGCCCGGGCGTTTGTGGAGCAGGAATTGAATGCCCAAAGGCATTATGCCCAGCTACTAAAGATTTATGATCTGGCCAGATCCAGGCTTATATGATAAATGGTTACCAGGCGCAGGAATTTAAACGGAACAAAACGGTCCTAATCTCAGATGCTTCTCGGCGGCAAGTAAGACAGCGGATGGGCATTGCTCTTATCTTATCAACCCTTGACTTACTAATGCGCGTTTATAAGCCGTCTTTTGCCCGTAGGCACGCGTTGCT
>JBHHYQ010000114.1:0-3820 GCA_046757595.1 Candidatus Omnitrophota bacterium | reverse complement strand
AAGTGGCAGAAAATTTACTGGAAAAGCGGTTTTTTTGAATTGTGACACAGTCTGAATGTCACTTTTTGTCTCATTAGCGGGCGAGCCGTTAGGCAACTGGACTGTTGGATTGAGAACAGGATGAGGGTATACAAGGTAAATGAGGAAGGGGACAATGGCCGTGAGGCCGTTTCCTACTCTACCAAGGGTTGATAAAGATAAAAAATGAAAAAGAGGTTATCCGTGAAGCTTACAGCGGTTATAATTGTTAAAGACGAAGAATATAAGGTGGCTAAATGTCTTGAGGGCATAAAATGGGCAGACGAGGTTGTGGTCGTGGACGATATGAGCTCGGACAGAACCATGGAAATTTGTCGCTCATACGGGGCAAAGGTGGTACGGCATAACTCCGAGGGAAACTTTGACCGGCAACGCAATATCGGCATAGACAACGGCTCGGGGGAGTGGATATTACAGCTGGATGCGGACGAGGTGGTTGGTGAAAAGTTGCGTGAGGCAATAAAACAGGCGATACAAGACCCCGGCAATTATGTTGCCTTTAGGTTTCGGCGCAGGAATTATTGCCTGGGGCATTTTATGCGTTACGGGGGGTGCTACGACCCTTATCACATCAAGCTGTTCCGCAAGGATCGCGCCCGCTATGTGGGCAAAAATATCCACGAGACGCTAAAGATAGACGGGCCGATAGGCACCCTGGATGCGGATATAGACCATTATAATTTTCCCGGTGTCTCGGCCTATGTTGCCCGGCAGAATGCCTATTCTTGCGTAGAGGCAGGGGTTATCTTAGGGCAAAAAGGCAGGATAAGCCAGAAGGAGATAAAATACAACCTAACCCTGCGCCCCTTAAAGATATTCTGGAAAAACTATGTCAAAAAGCGGGGATATAAAGATGGGATGCAGGGGCTGGTGTTTGCGATTATCTCCGCCTTCCGGCATTTTTTGATCTATGCCAAGGTGTGGGAGAGGACAGTATACAAGAGCACAAAACAAGACCAAAGACGTTAATGAGACAAAAACCGACAATGTCACTTTCTGTCTCATTAAGGCAATTATGATATCTCCTTAATGAGACAGAAAGTGACATTGTCGGTTTTTGTCTCATTAACGTCTTACTGATGAATCTGTTGTTTTATCCGCCAAGGGGGCAAAGCGGCAACCTTGGGAGTTATCGCGGCCCGATCGTCGGGCAAGGAAGATTCTTGCATTGTTTGCGCGTTACGAATACAATGAACCCCATCTGCGATGTTATTGTTTTGACCCGGAAGAGGCGGGATGTAACCGGGGAATTTGTTCGGGGTTTTGCGATAGTGGGGGCAACAGGAAGGAGTAGGGATGAAAATATTAGTTACCGGTGGTTGCGGGTTTGTCGGTTCGCATTTGGTGGACAGGCTGGTGGAGTTGGGGCATCGGGTTAGGGCCTATGACATATTGGAGCCCCAGGTGCATTGCGGAAAAAAGCCGTCTTACCTTAATAAGGGCGCAGAGTATATCTTTGCCGATGTGCGCGATAAAAGTAAACTGGCCGCGGCCCTACGTAATATAGAGGTAGTCTTTCATCAGGCGGCCCAGGTGGGGGTGGGGCAGTCGATGTATGAGATAGAAAAGTATGTCTCTCATAATACCTTAGGCACGGCCGGGCTTTTGGACTTAATTATCAACGGTAAAAACAAGGTGCGAAAGATTGTCGTCGCCTCGAGTATGTCTATCTACGGGGAGGGGGCCTATCGTTGCCGCGCCTGCGGCCCGGTCTATCCTTTATTGAGGAAAGAGCGCCAGCTTAAGAGGAGGGACTGGCGGATGTCTTGCCCGTCCTGCGGGAAAAAGATTTCCCCCGCGCCTACATCGGAGGACAAGCCGTTGTTTCCGACATCGGTTTATGCCACAAGCAAGAGATCGCAGGAGGAGCTTTGCCTTAAGGTGGGCGCCGCTTATAAAATTCCCACGGTCGCCCTACGTTATTTCAATATCTATGGGCCGCGGCAGTCGTTGAATAATCCTTATACCGGGGTGGCGGCGATATTTCTCTCGCGGGTGAAAAATAACCGCGCCCCGCTTATTTTCGAAGATGGACGCCAATCCCGGGATTTTATTTATGTTACGGATATTGTTGCCGCCAATATCCTGGCGATGAATAAAAGGCAGGCCGATTACGGATTTTTTAATGTCGGGACCGGTATCTCTCGTTCCATAGAGCAGATTGCCCGGGCGATAATATCCCTTTGTGGCAAAAGGTTACAGCCCAAGGCGCTGAATAAATTTCGCGCCGGAGACATCCGTCATTGCTATGCGGACATTAGCAGGATTAAACGTAGCCTGGGATTTTGCCCGCAGGTTTCTTTCGACGAGGGAATGCGCCGTTTAATCGCCTGGTCTGCCGGGCAGGAGGCGCGCGACTTAACCCAAAAGGCCCAGGCGGAATTGAAGAAAAGGGGCCTGGCGGAATGATTTGGCCTTCGGCCCGGAAAAAGGTCTTCGGTCTTCGGTCTTGAAAATGAATACACCGCAAAATGATAAATGCCTGATAGTCATCGTCAGCCTGAACCAGTTAAACTATACCCGGGGGTGCATAGAGAGCATCGTCAACAATACGGCCTATCCTTACAAGATCTTAGTCGTGGACAATGGCAGCGACAGGGAGACAGAGGCATACCTGCGCGGGCTGCGGGATAATGGGGTTATCGATGTTATCTTCAACCGGGAAAACCGCGGCTGGGTCGCCGCGGTCAACCAGGGGTTGTTTTACTCCGCCGATGCTTATGTCTGCGTGATGAATAACGACACCCTGGTTTATCCCGGATGGTTGAAGGAGATGGTTGCCGCGGCCGAGAGCGCTAAGGAGGCGGGGCTGGTAAATCCCCTCTGGGAATTGCCCCGGGGGTTTCGGGGGGACTACCATCTCTATTTCCACAGGGTCGTCGGCAACCAGGCCGGGCAGTTCGTGGAGACGGACTGGGCGCGGGGGTTTTGCTTTTTGGTAAAGAGGGCGGTTATCCAGCGCATCGGCGGGCTGGATAAGGCCTTTGCCCCGGCCTATTACGACGACTGGGATTATTCCCGTCGGGCGATAAACGCCGGGTTTATCTGCCTGCGGGCCAAAGGCGCCTTAGTGCGGCATTATGTGAATGTCACCTATCCCGAGGTCTTAGGGCAGGGGAAGTTCAATGACCTGTTTTTGCAAAAGAGAGAGTTGTTTCATCGCCGCTGGGGCCGGCCATTGCGGATTGTGTTTATCTTTAGCCGGGCGGTTGCCGATAAAGACAAGATAAAAGAGAGATTGTTTGCCCTGGCCCGCGCCCAGCACCATCTTTATCTCTGGGGGCCTCCGGGGATGCCGCGCATAGAGCATACCAATGTCCAGGTAAGGGTCTCCCCGTGGTTTTTAGTGGCCTTGTTTGCCTTGCTGGATATCGGCAATAACCTGGGCCGCAACCGGCATAAACATTACGACATCGTCTTTCTCGACGACTATGGCCTATTATACCGCCTCCTTCGCCTCTGGGGCCTAAGAGTGTCAAATTTGGCATCAGTGTCAAATTTGGTGTCAGAACTCCCTAACTACTTATAACTAAATAAGATACATAGAAAATACCCAACAAGGCACTTGACACCGCCATCTCTTTATAATAAAATTACTATATGCCTCGTCCCTTATCCGCTTCGCGCAGGAATAATCGATCATCAGAAAAAATATCCATTTTCCAGTTATTACGCCAATACCCACATAGAGAAAGATGACTTAGCAGATAAGAAGGGGAACCCCGTCTTTTTAAGTTTGGCAGATACCATAGAACAACGCGTTCAAAGATATAAAGACTTT
>JBHHYQ010000113.1:0-3910 GCA_046757595.1 Candidatus Omnitrophota bacterium | reverse complement strand
TGATCGGCATAAACTTCTCCACCCAGACGCGGAATGTGGCCGAGTGGAGGGTGGAGGGGTTAAGTTGACATCTGCGGTTGAACCGCAGATGTCAACTTAAGGATTAGGAATGTGGCTATGAAGAATAAAAAAATGATCTCGTTACTTGTTTCCGTTGTTCAATTGCTTTTTACCTTTGCCCTTTATTGTCTGGGGATAGCGGTTATTGGTTTGGCTATTTACCCCGGGGCGCTGCTTTGTTTTTTTCTCTGGAGAAATAGCCTCACTTTTCCTGTGGCGGCAAGGGTCCTCTGGCTTTGTCTGGGGATTGCTGCGGCCTATTTCGTTTACGGGATAAGCCTGATATTTATCGTTGGGGCGATAAGGATTATTTTTCGTCTTTCTTTACGCGAAGGGGAATACCCTTTGCGTTCCCGGGGGATGTTAAGGTGGGCATTTGTTAATTCTCTGGTCTTGGTTGTCTCGCATACCTTTATGGACTTTATTCTGCTTACGCCTTTGGTAAATCTTTTCTATCGGATGATGGGGGCAAAGTTGGGTAGGAATGTGCAGATAAACTCTAAGTTTTGCGCCGACTTTTCCCTGCTTGAGATTGGCGATGAGGCGGTTATCGGAGGACATGCTACGGTGATTGCCCACTCCTTCGAACGCAACAGGCTTATTCTCAAAAAGGTCAAGATTGGCCGTCGGGCAATCATTGGTTTGAATTCGGTGGTTCTTCCCGGCGCGGACATTGGCGACGGCGCGCTTATTGCTGCCGGGGCGGTATTGGGCAAAAATACGGTGGTTGGTCCCCGCGATGTCTACTTCGGCGTCCCGGCCCGCTCCCGCCATAACAGCGCCGCGGGGAAATAATACCCTTGAAACAGGGTATTCTTTGAATTAGGGAGGGAATCAGATGACGAAGAAGATAGCGGTTCTTACGGGTGGAGGTGATTGTCCGGGGTTGAACCCGGTTATTCGGGCCGTGGTGCGGCAGGGCCTGAATTTGGGTTATGAGGTCGTGGGCATCCGCAACGGCTGGAAGGGGATGATCGACAAAGATACTATTGCCCTGGATTTGGCCAGCGTTTCGGGAATATTGCCCAAAGGGGGGACGATATTGGGCACCAGCCGCACCAATCCTTATAAAGACCCTAAGGATATAGAGAAGGTTCGCAACAACTATCGCGCCTTGGGCCTGACTTGTCTAATCGCCGTAGGTGGAGAGGATACCCTGGGGGTAGCGGCAAAGCTGTCTCGCGAGGGGTTGAATGTCGTAGGCGTGCCCAAGACCATAGACAACGACCTCTCGGCTACGGATTTTACCTTTGGTTTCGATACCGCGGTAAACATCGCCACGGAGTGTATCGACAGGCTGCATACCACGGCCGAGAGCCACCACCGCATAATCGTCGTGGAGGTAATGGGGCGGCACAGCGGATGGATCGCCGCCTATTCCGGGATTGCCGGGGGCGCGGATATGATCCTGGTGCCGGAGATACCTATCGATATGGACGAGGTCATTGCCTCGATAAAGAAGCGGCATTCCCGCGGGAAGACATTTAGTATTATCGTCGTGGCCGAGGGGGCGAAGTTTGCTTGCGGCGCGGAGATGCGCCAGGAGGAAAAACTCGACGCCTTTGGCCATGTGCGCCTGGGGGGCGTGGGCGAGGCCTTGGGCAAGGAGATAGAAAAGCGCACCGGTTACGAGACGCGCATAAGCGTCTTGGGGCATATCCAGCGGGGGGGGACGCCCACGGCATTCGATCGCGTTCTCGGGACGCGCTTTGGCGTGCGGGCCGTGGAGTTGGTGGAGAAAGGCGAGTTTGGCCTGATGGTTAGCCTGCAGGGAAACAAGATTGTGCCCGTGCCCATTCAGGATGGTGTGGCTAAATTGAAGACCCTGGATAAAGGCCTGTACGACATCGCTAAGGTGTTTTTTGGATGATTGTCGATTTGCGATATCTATGCAAGGGGTGATAAGAAAGGAGAAGCAAAAATGGGGTTACTGGAAAATAAAGACGATTTGAAGGAGTTGGTGGAAAGGTTGAATTTTAAAGAAAAGGTGGACAGATCGTTGGCCTTAATCGAAGAGGCCTATCATAAATACGGGGAGGGTTTGGTGGTGGCCAATAGCCTGGGCAAGGATTCTGTGGCTGTATGGGATCTGGCTAAAAAGGTGAGCCCGAAAATAAAAGGGTTTATTATTACTACGCGTTTTAAACCCGCGGCGACCAAACAATTTATGCGCCAGATCGTATCCGATTATCCCGAACTTGAGGTTTTCGAAAACGACGAGGCCATCCCGGATGAGTTATATAATACCGACCCGGATAGATGCTGCGACATATTGAAGGTTCAACCCATCCGCCAGGCCATCGAAAAGATGAGTGCGTCTTGTTGGGTTACTGGCCTGCGCTGCACCGAGGGCCGAACGAGGACAGAATTCAGAGAGGTCGAAGAACGGGATAAGGGGTTAATAAAACTTAATCCTATTTTAATCTGGAAAGAGCGGGAGGTTTGGCAATATTTGGCCCTTTATGGCGTAAAGGTTAACAGACTTTATGGCGAGGGCTATCGTTCTTTGGGCTGCGAGCCTTGCACCCGTATTACCAATGATGATAACGAGCGCTCCGGCCGCTGGATAGGCACCAGCAAGTGCGGAGGAGAATGCGGCATACACACTCGTCCGCTTAAGTAACCGTTATTTCGTATTGCGTCGCGTGTAGCGCGTATTGCGTTTCTCGTCGTGCGGGATGCGTATTGCGTGAAAGCTTTTTTTTGTGTTTCGGGGCATCAGTTCCGAAACTAATCCTGAGGCGATGCGGATATGCTTCGGGACAATGGCCCCGAAGCACGGAAAATTCCTTACGTAATACGACGACGCACTACGCAATACGAATTATGCGCACGACGAGAGAAGTTATGGAAACCCATAAGAGAAGTATAGCCAAGACAGTAACCTGGCGCGTTGTTGCCGTGGTGGTTACAATGATTGCGGTGTATGTGTATAGCGGCGATGTCAGGGAATCGGTCGTTGTTTCTCTTAGCGCCAATGTCATAAAGATGTTTTTGTATTATTTACATGAGAGGGTATGGAATAGGCTTGATTTCGGTCGGGCAAAGCCGCCGGAATATCAGATTTAACCCGATCGCGCCTTAGAAATAGATGTCGAATTCGGGGGAGTATATAAGTGGCTATAGCCGGGGATAAGGATTTTTGGGGGGTTAAACGGGAGACAGCGAGATATCGCCCGGTATGCGAGCGGGTGAAAGACTTTCGCGCGGTGGCCCTTGCCCGCAGCGAAGAGCAGTCCCGTGACCAGGCCGGGCGGTGTATGGACTGCGGCACGCCATTTTGCCATTGGGGCTGCCCGGCGGCAAACTTTATCCCGGAGTGGAACGACCTTGTCCGCCAGGGGCATTGGCGCCGGGCCTTTGACCTGTTGCAGGGGGTAAACCCTTTTCCCGAATTTACCGGCCGCCTTTGCCCGGCGATATGCGAATATGCCTGCGTGTTGGGGGAAAACGACGACCCGGTTACGATAAGGGAAAATGAGTTGGCTATCGTAGAACAGGCCTTCAACTCCGGTTATGCCGGGCCGCGCCCGCCCCAAAGGCGCGCGGGGAAGAAGGTGGCGGTAGTGGGTTCCGGCCCGGCAGGGCTGGCCTGCGCGGACAGGCTGAATAAGTTGGGGTATAATGTCGCGGTCTTCGAACGCGACGATAAACCCGGTGGTATTTTAAGATACGGGATACCGGATTTCAAACTGGAAAAATGGGTTATCGACCGCCGCCTGGACATCCTGCGCAAAGAAGGGGTGGAGTTCGAAGCGGCCCAAGCGCTCCACCGCGCTGCGGATGTGCAGCTCGCCCATTCCCGTCAGCAGGAACTCTCCGGTCTGCTCGTCTCGCTCCAAGTGAAGCG
>JBHHYQ010000112.1:0-3958 GCA_046757595.1 Candidatus Omnitrophota bacterium | reverse complement strand
TCTCTATCTTTCCCATTGTCTTCTTTCCCTTTTACGCAATACGCACGACGCAATACGCACGACGCAATACGCACGACGCAATACGCACGACGCAATACGCTATCCTATCACATCCCCCATCCCGTATAACCCCGCCGGTTTATCGGCCAGCCACTTTGCCGCCTGCAATGCCCCGCGGACAAAGATGCCTCTGGTCTTGGCCGAATGAGACAACTCCAGCCTGTCCCACTCGCTTTGAAAAACTACCTTGTGGTCCCCGATAATCTCGCCCTCCCGCACGGCCTCTATTTTATCTGCATCCAGGGAAAAACCTTGCTCATT
The DNA here is from genome assembly GCA_046757595.1 of Candidatus Omnitrophota bacterium. GTDB lineage: Bacteria > Omnitrophota > Gorgyraeia > Ghiorseimicrobiales > Ghiorseimicrobiaceae > JBHHYQ01. The sequence continues at coordinate 3,637 of JBHHYQ010000112.1, read as the reverse complement.
TACGATTGCCGCCAGCCTCTTTGCCGTGCCGGAAGGGGCATCTTTTTTATGGATATGGTGCGCCTCGGAGATCTCTACGCTATAGCCTGCGGCCTTCAGCCGTTGCGCGGCCTGAGAGACGAGAGAAAATAAGATATTCACCCCCACGGACATATTCGGGGCAAATACTACGGCGATATTTTCCGCGGCCTGTTTTATCTCCGAGGCCTGCTGCGGGGAAAACCCGGTCGTGCCGATAACCATCTTTTTGCCCAGGGGGGCAATCCGCAACAGATGCTGCATGCTGGCCTGGGGGGAAGAAAATTCGATAAGCACATCGGCGACGGCAATACCTTCCAAATCGCAACGCACCCTTACCCCTGCCCCTATGTCCAAGCCCAAACCGGGATGGCCATTTCTTTCCAGGGCGCAGACCACCTCCACCTCCCTGTCTTCTTTGGCCAGGGCAATTACCCTCTGCCCCATCCTCCCCAATGCCCCGCTAATGGCAAGTTTTGTCATTGTTCACAGTCTCGTCGTACATCAAGGTACCCACGTTGAAACGTGGGTCGCGTACGCAATAGGCAATACGAACTATATCATCCCATAATCCCCCAGCAGATTACTCAGGCGGCGCAGATTATCCTGGCTCATCTCCCACAACGGCAGGCGGACGGAAGGATTGCATAATTTCATAAGCCCCATAGCCGCCTTTACCGGGATAGGGTTTGTCTCCCAAAATAAGGCCTTTATCAGATTATAGAAATAAACCTGCAAACGTCGCGCCTCTTTTATATCCCCGCGCAGGAAACTATCTACCAGGTTATGCGTCTCTTGAGGGGCAATATTCGCCACTACGGATATAACCCCTACGCCACCTACGGAAAGTATGGGCAGGGTAATCTCGTCGCTGCCGGAAAAAAGCAGGAAGTTATCGTCAACAAGGCCCATCAAACGGGTGATCTGATCCAAAGAACCGCTGGCCTCCTTTATCCCCACAATATTGCGACAATCCTTATATAAGCGGCTAACCACCTCAGGGGAGATGTTGCATCCTGTGCGCGAAGGGACATTGTAGATAATTACGGGAATATCTACCGTATCGCTTATCTTTTTGAAGTGCCGATAAAGCCCCTCCGACGTAGGTTTATTGTAATAAGGGGTAATTATCAAAGCATAATCTGCCCCCGCGTCTTTGGCCTCTGCTGTTAGGTCCAGCGCCTCCTGGGTGCAGTTTGCCCCGCAGCCGGCGATAACCGGCGCCCTTTTTGCCGCCTGCCCCACGGCGATATCCACTACGACCCTGTGCTCCCTGGGGGTCAATGTGGCGCACTCTCCGGTTGTGCCGCAGACGAGGATAGCGTCGGTGTTATGTTCTATATGCCAATCCACAAGATAACGCAACCTTTCTTCGTCTACCCTGTTTTGTTTGTCGAACGGCGTGACCAGGGCCACGATACTCCCTTTTAACATCTCACCCTCCCTAAAGTTTTCTTACCAGGCAATCATTATATAGCCGCCGCAGTTTTTTTTGGTTTATCTTTGCCTTATCCCTGTCTTTGAATGCCCCCACGCAGACGATTATGTATTTATTCTTAGGGATGACATAAACCTGATATCCTTTGTTTTCCAGAGAACTCTTTTCCTTTTCCGCCAGGTGCTTTTTGCGGAAAGAGGCCACCTGAACGGTGTATTCTCCCTGCGGACGCCGCTGTCTCGATTTTATATTATCGTCCTTGGAATTTTTCTTAACCTTATCTTTTGCCTTGCCGGCCTTGCCGGGCTTCTTTTCGATATCTTTGGCATTATGACTGGAAGGGACATAAGAAGGTCGAGATATGGCATTTCTTCCCGGGGAACGCCTGACAACCTTTAACCTCTTACCTTTCTCCATACCCAAAGAATAGGCCAGGACAAAGACGACCAGAAAAAATATGCCCAAACACAGAAATCTTTCGTAAGAGACAATCTTCTGCAACAGCGCCGCGGAAAGACTTTTCTTTTCCGGAGGCGTGTTGTATGTCGTAAATAGTTCCAACTGAATCTGCCTGTCTTTGTTCAGTAACATTATTTTTGTGTTTCTCCTGATGCCTTGCTTACCCCGAAACACAGAACTCAACAAACTCAATAAACTCAATGAACTCAATTGCCATTATTTCAATTGCAATATCTTCTTTGACTTTTTAGATAACTTAATCAAGGCTTCAACTACATCCGGGTCAAACTGACTGCCGCTGTTGTTCTTTATTTCCCTTAAGGCATCTTTTATCTCCATCCGCTCTTTATAGGGCCGGCCATAAACCATTGCCTCGAAGGCATCGGCTATGGCCAATATCCGCGCCCCTAAGGGTATCTGCCCTTTTTTCAACCCCGAGGGATACCCCGTGCCGTCGTATTTTTCGTGATGATACATAATTATCGGCAATGCCGGGCGCAATACCTGCAGATGGCGGATAATCTTGACGCCTTTCTGGGGATGCCTTTTGATGATATCGAACTCCTGCCCGGTCAACTTTGTGCGTTTGCTAAGTATCTCCATAGGGATGTCGATCTTGCCAGCGTCGTGAAGCATGGTGGCATATTGCAGGCTGCACATCTGCCTTTCGTCTAAGTTCATCTGCCGCCCCAAAGACAAGACGAAGCGCAAGAATCCCGCAGTATGGTTGGAGTTACGTTCTGCCTGAATATCCAATAATGTCGTTAGCGCCTTTATGCTACCCAAAATAATCCTCTGTTGTTCTTCGTAAAGCTGTAAATTCTTTATCGCCATAACTACCTGCGAGGCGATATTCAGGAGTATCTCCTGATCGAACCTTTCGAAATGCAATACGCTGTTGGTCCGGCGCACGGTTACTGTGCCGATTACATCCTCGGCAATAAGGGGAATAATCATAAAACTCCCGTTATGCAGAGCATTGCCGGTCCTTATTACCTTTAATTCCTGGCGGTTCCTGATTAATCGCTTCTTTTCGCCAAGATGTTTCTTTTTGGGGGTAATCACGGCCCTTAAAGAATAATATTTCTTGTTTGCGCCCAACAAAACCACGCAACAAAAATCGGCGCGCATAATCTGGGTAGTCAGCCGGCCCAGGCGCAAGATGAGGCTCTTTAAGTCGAATGTGGAACTAACCAGGCGGTATACGCTGTGCATTGCCGCAAAGGCAGTCTTATACTTTCTCGTAAGGATCAAATAATTTCTTGTATTCATCTAAGGCATATCTGTCGGTCATCCCGGCAATATAGTCGCAAACTACGCGTCTTAAAGGAACGCTCTTATCCCGTCTAAAGGAGCAGGGAATTTGCTCCGGTTGAGACAGATAGACATCGAATAAGTCCCGGATAAAACGTTTTGCCTTGTAGGACATCCTAATCACGCGATAATGACGGTAGAGATTGTTCATCAAAAAGTCCCTCAGGGGCCTACGTCTCTGTTGCATCTTATCGCTAAAGGATATTATCTTGGATTTCGACGACCGGGCATCGAAAGAAGACTTTATGTTTAACCCATCCAACTTCCGTTGCGACTCTTCTATTATATCCGTTACCTGCAGGTCGATCAAGAACTTTATCATTTGATATTTACTTTGACGGGGGTGTAGATTGGGATGTTGTCTTTTTAGCCTGTCGGATGTATCGCGCCAGATATCGATACCATTCA
>JBHHYQ010000111.1:0-3985 GCA_046757595.1 Candidatus Omnitrophota bacterium | reverse complement strand
AGGACATAAAGCAGGCAGAGGCCGTTAATCCGTCCACGGACAAAACGATAACTAAATTCAGGTTTAATAATCAGGAAGAAACGATTAGGGGTATTGCTGCGGCCCGGGCGCCCCGGGGGCGCAAACAGTCAGGGAGTGATAATATGTTCAATACGAAGATGGGTGAGTTGGCGGAGTTGGGGCAGAGCGTTTGGCTGGATTATATCAGTCGTCCTTTGCTGCAAAACGGGAGATTGAAGGAATTAGTCGATATGGGCCTGCGCGGGGTCACCTCCAATCCTACGATATTCGACAAGGCGATAAGCGGCAGCGGAGATTACGACCAGGAGATAAAAAGGTTATCCCGGCAGGGTTTATCGTGTTGGGATATTTACGATAACCTTACCGCGCAAGACATCCGGGCCGCCGCAGACATATTTTCCCGGATATACGAAGACAGTAACGGGCGGGATGGTTATGTTAGTTTAGAGGTCAACCCGGAATTATCGGACAAGACGGAAGAGACGGTAAAAGAGGGCCTGCGCCTTAACCGCAGGGTGGGGCGCGCGAATTTGATGCTCAAGGTCCCGGCGACACAGGAAGGGGTTGCGGTTATCGAAGAGCTCGTGGCCCGGGGGATAAATGTCAATGCGACATTGATATTTTCCTGCTCCCAGTATGCCCAGACGGCAGATGCTTATATAAAGGGTTTGATGCGCCTTGCCGCCTGCGGAGGAGATGTCGGCAGGGTGCATTCCGTAGCCAGTGTCTTTGTTAGTCGTATAGATACGGCCGTAGACAATATGCTGGGCGGCGATGTTGCTTTGCAGGGCCGGGCCGCTGTGGCCAACTCCGCTATTATCTATGCCAAATACCGCGAGATTTTTTCTTCCCCGGCATTTACCTGTCTTAAGCGCAAAGGGGCAAATCTGCAACGGGTGTTATGGGCTTCTACCGGGACGAAAAACCCGAATTACAGCGACACAAAGTATGTCCGGGAGTTGATAGCCCGGGACACGGTAAACACAATGCCGGAAAAGACATTGCAGGCCTTGTTGGAAAACGGAGAGGCATCTTTGTCTTTGGATGGCAACGACAAACAGGCGCGGGAGATTGTTACCAAGCTGTCTCAGCGGGGCATCGATATAGATAATATCTGTAATGGGTTGTTGCGAGACGGCATAAAGGCATTTCGGCAGTCTTTTGCCTCGTTGTTGGCCTCGATAAAACAAAGGATGTCTTGCGGCGGATGAGATGTTTAAAAAAATCGGCGATTATGGGTTGATAGGTAATATGCATTCTCTGGCCCTGGTATCCTGCGACGGGTCCATAGATTACTGCGCAATGCCCCACATCAACAGTCCGACGGTATTTGCCGCCCTACTCGATGACGAAAAGGGCGGTTATTTTTTTATCCGTCCCCGGGGAGAGTTCTTCTCCTGTCAGGCATATATCCCGGAAACAAATATTTTAGTTTCGGGGTTTAAGAATGCTGCGGGAGAAGGACAGTTGGTTGATTTTATGCCCGTGTCTTCCCGGCAGCTGGTGGGCGACGGTGAACATATTATCCACCGCTGCCTTAAAGTTACATCGGGCAATATGGAGTTTGTGGCAGAGTGTGTTCCCCGCCCGGATTATGCCCGGCAGCGGCCGAATATAATCCGGCGCGGAAACGGTTTTTTGATCCGCGCCGGGAAGGAATTGTTTAGCCTGGGGTTTAAGGCGCGCGATTGCGAGCTGTTGCCTTCCGACGATAAGATAATAATTCGTTTTAGGCTCGGCTGCGGACAGGAGGCGTATTTCGATTTTGCTTACGGCCGGAGGCGGGGCGATGAGGGCGTTGGTTGTGGCCTGGCAGAAACGCGCAGGTTTTGGCAAGGTTGGTTGGGTAAACGTATGGGCAGGATGCAGGGCGAGGGGGAATATTCCCAGATGGTGGATAGGTCTTTTTTGGCCCTTAAGTTGCTTACATTCCAGCCCAGCGGGGCGATTGCCGCGGCAGCTACCACATCCCTGCCGGAGCATATCGGCGGAGGGCGTAATTGGGATTATCGTTTTGCCTGGATTAGGGATGCCTCCTGGACGCTTAAGGCCTTGTTTAGCCGGGGGTATGTTTTCGAGGCCGACAGTTTCGTGCGTTGGTTGCATAGGACTTATGAGCGACACGGTGGGAAAAGCCTGCAGGTAATGTATGGCCTGGATGGAGAGCAGACGTTGCCGGAGACAGAGCTTGGCCATCTTAAGGGATACAGGGGGTCTCGTCCGGTGAGGATAGGCAACGGGGCTTACGGGCAGGACCAGTGGGATATCTACGGCGAGATTATGGATACGGCCCTGCGCCTTTCCGACTATGCCGGGAGGATAGATCCGGACCTTTGGCCGTTTTTGCGCTCCGTGTGCAACCTTGCCCTAAAAAATTGGCGGCGGCCGGATTATGGTATTTGGGAGGTGCGGGGCGGGCCGCGTCATTTTGTTTATTCCAAGGTAATGTGCTGGGTGGCCCTGGACAGGGGCATAAAGATTGCCCGACGTTTTGGTTTCGATGCCCCTTTGGGGGGTTGGGAAAGAGAGGCCGCGGAGATTAAACAGGATGTCCTGGACAATGGTTATGACTTTGCCTTAAAGAGCTTCGTGCAGTATTACGGAAGCAGGGATTTAGACGCCAGCCTTCTTCTTTTGCCACTGGTAGGGTTTTTGTCCATTGCTGACCCGCGCATCAAAAACACCATAGCGGCCTGCCGCGACAACTTGATGCGCGCGGGGTTTCTGCGTCGCTACCTTTCTTCCGACGGTCTGGATAAAGGCGAAGGCGGCTTTGTGCTTTGCAATTTCTGGCTGGTGGAATGTTTGGCCCTGTCCGGGGCAAAGAACGAGGCGCGTAAGGTCCTGGCCCGGACGATAAAGGCGGCTAACCCCCTGGGGTTGTTTGCCGAAGAGTATGACGCGCAAAAAGGACAGCTCTTGGGTAATTTTCCTCAGGCCCTTAGTCACATTGGTTTTATCAATGCCGTGTCGGCCATTGTTGCCGATGCCTCGGCAGGAAACAGGTGGCCGGGGCGCTGGCTACGGGTTTTTAAGAAACTTACCGCCGCGCGGATCATCTTAAACGGCGATGGCGGCGTCGGACAAGGCAATGGTTCTCTGGGGCAAGAGGCGGGTGGTATCAGGCCGACGGCCGATGCTTTGGATATCGCGGCCCGGCTGAAGGCGGTTCTCAATAATCTGCAGGGAGGGTATTTCGATGTCCGCGCCGGGCGGGTCGATTATGACAGCCTGCGCCGCTCCGGCCACTATCGGGACTATGTATCTTTGGCCAAAAGATTGGCCGGGTTCGACCTTTTCCGCCTGACAACGGACAGGGAGAAAAAGGCGTTTTGGATAAATGTTTACAACATCCTGGTTATCCACGGGGTCGTGGAATTGGAGATCAAAAAATCCGTTAAAGAAATACTTCATTTTTTCCGACGCATAGGGTATAATATAGGCGGCTATTACTGGACACCGGATGATATCGAGCATGGTATCCTGCGGCTTAACCGTCCCCGTCCCGGGGGGCAGGGCCGGCAGTTTTCTCCGGGAGATAAAAGGCAGGAGTTGGCCTTGGCTCGGTTCGACCCCCGCATACACTTTTCTTTGGTCTGCGCGGCCTCGTCGTGTCCGCCGATAGAGTTTTATTCTCCCCGGGGCATAGAGGAACAGCTGGAGATAAGCGGCAGGAGTTTCGTCAATCGCCGGGGGTTGGTTTTGGACAAAGAAAAGGGCTTGGTTTATCTTTCTCAGATATTCAAATGGTATCGCCGGGATTTTGGCAGAGGCGAGACAGACGCCCTGAATTTTGCCTTAGGTTATACCCAAAGGCAAAAAGCGGATTATATTCGGCGCAACCTGTCCAAGCTGAAGATAAGATATCTGCTTTATGACTGGAACCTCAATAGCGAGGCGAAGTGAGAGCTGCCACTTTTATGAGAGAATTGGCATCTTTGTGGGAGACGAAAGTTAAGTTGAC
>JBHHYQ010000110.1:0-4048 GCA_046757595.1 Candidatus Omnitrophota bacterium | reverse complement strand
TGGTCTTTGGTCTTGTTTTAGCTTGCTTTTAGTCCCTTAAGGGGGCATGATGTGTATTCCGCTGCCTAATGTCTTGCATCAAAGATAAACGGACAGAGACAATCCTTGTCCCTACGATATTGAATATTATCAGATTCTTTATATAAATAAAAAATAGGATTTTCGGGTTAAAACCCTGTAGGGGCAGACTTTGCGGCTGTAATAATTATGGACAGGATTCTCAAAGGGTTGAATGAACAGCAAAAGGAGGCGGTGTGTTATGAAAGAGGCCCGCTTCTGATTATCGCCGGCGCGGGCACGGGCAAGACCGCGGTGGTTACCCGGCGCATTGCCTGGCTTGTCTCCCAGGGCCTGGCCAAACAAGACGAGATATTGGCCTTGACCTTTACGGACAAGGCCGCAGCCGAGATGCAGGAGAGGGTAGACCTGCTTGTCCCTTATGGCTGGACCGATATCTGGGTCTCTACATTTCATGCCTTTGGTGATAAGTTGTTGCGGGAGAACGCCCTGCGCCTGGGCCTCAATTCCGATTTTAAGGTGCTTAGCCGTTGCGAGGCCGCGGTGTTTTTCCGGGAAAACCTGTTTAGCTTCGACCTTTCCTATTATCGCCCCCTGGGCGACCCTACGAAGTTCCTGCAGGCAATAGTCGCTTACTATAGCCGGCTCAAAGACGAAGACATCTCCCCGCAGGAGTATTTGGCCTATGCCCATAAGCTGGCCCAGGAGGCCGAGAGGGGAACGGACGAGGCCTTAAAGGAGGAGGCGGCAAGGCATAGCGAACTGGCGCGGGTCTTCGACCAATACCAACGGCTTCTTTTGCGCGCGGGGATGATGGACTTCGGCAATCAGTTTTATCTTGCCCTGCGGCTCTTGCGCAACCACCCGGCCGCGCTTGGAAAGTATCAGCGGCAGTTCAAATATATCCTCGTAGACGAGTTTCAGGATACCAACTTTGCCCAGTTCGAGCTGATCAAACTCTTGGCCGCGGGACACAAAAACATCACCGTCGTTGCCGACGATGATCAGTGTTTGCCGCCAGGCAGTCTTGTAGATACTTTGGAGGGGGCAAAAAAGATAGAAGAGATAAAGAAGGGCGATGATGTCTTAACGGCTGTAGGCAAAGGGCATATAGGGGTGTCGCGGGTTAGGCGAGTATTCCGCAAGAGAAGAAAGGTCCGCCTGTTGACATTTCAAACTCAAAGCGGACATAAGGTAACCGTAACATCGGAACACAAAATGTTTTGCTTCGTCCCGGTAAGGACAACGTCCAATACAGGTAAATATCATTATGTCTATTTAATGTGGCGGAATGGCTTGGGTTGGCGTTTGGGGATTACGGATAATTTGGCCGTAAGGCTGAAGATAGAGCGTTCTGCGGATAAGATCGTAGGGCTGCGGGCGTTCGAAAAGGAGCAAGACGCGCAATACTTCGAAGTCTATCTTTCTCTCAAATATGGTATCCCTACGGTATGTTTTATGTCGAGGAAAGGGGTATTTATTGCCAAAGATTTGTTGAATAGGCTGTATCGGGAATTAGACACCGATGTGGGCGTAAACAGATTAGCCAGGGATTTGGATATAGATTTGCGTTTTCATCATTATTGTCTGGATGCTGTAACCCGTGGAGATAAAGTCAGGATTAAGGCCAATCTTCATCTTTGCTCTCGTAAGTATATAGCCAGGGGAAGAAGGGATGTAATATTGAAACGTCCTTATGTCCTCCATCGAGTAACCCTGCAGACATCTCATAAGGGGACCATAACCAGGTTAAGATCGGCAGGGATTAGGTTGGTAAAACAGAAGAAGGGCGGTATGGGGTTAAGTTACAGCTTTCAAGATATAAAAGAGGCTGAGTCTTTTATCAGGAAGATAGAGGTTCTTACCGGGGCAATCGTGGAGTATAAATTTAATTTAGCGAGATTGAAGGTCAAAAACCTGCCGGCCCTGCTAATGCCGGCGTCTAATGTATTACCCGGGCATTATCTGCCGGTCAGAAAGGGCTGCGGTATTGTCTACGACAAGATTGTATCTCTGCAGCAACGGATAACCATAGAGACGGTTTATGACCTGGAGATAGAACGGACGCATAATTTTATCGTCCAGGGTATAATCGTCCATAATTGTATTTTTCGCTTCCGCGGCGCGGCATATAGCAATATCCTTAATTTTATGCGGGAATATCCCGATGCCGGGAGGACCTGCCTGATACAAAACTATCGTTCTGCCCAGTCTATTCTCGATTCTGCCTATCGCCTTATTTGCCATAATAACCCCGAGCGGTTCGAGGTAAAAAGCGGTATCGACAAGCGCCTTGTCAGCCGCGGCAGGAAGGGGCCGGGGATAAAGTATCGCGCCTTCGACACCTTGTCTTCCGAGGCCGACTATGTCGCCGCAGAGATAGAGAGGCGGATGAAAAAGGGCGGCAGGGCCTATTCCGACTTTGCCATCCTGGTGCGTTCGAACAAAGACGCCGACCCCTTTTTGCGTTCCCTGAATATGCGCAATATCCCCTGGCGGTTTAGCGGCAACCAGGGGTTGTATGCCCGGGAAGAGGTGCGGGTGTGCATATCGTTTTTGAAGATAATGGCCGACAGCGAAGACAGCCTGAGCGTCTTTCACCTTTTGAGCTCGGATGTCTATGGGATGGATGTATCCCATCTGAGCCCGTTGATGCACTATGCCCGCCGTCGGCATATCTCTTTGTTCTCCGTCTTGCGCGACAAAACCGACGACCCCTGTTTCGATTGCCTGGGACAGGGCGCGCGCAAAAAGATAGGGCGGTTCGTGGGAGATATGGGCAATTATCTTAAGCAGTCCCGCCGGGTATCTACGGGCCGGCTGCTTTATCTGTTTCTTATGGGTTCGGGTTATATTGCCGGCCTGACCAATGCCCCTACTTTGGAAAACGAGGAGAAGATTTGTAATATCGCCCGTTTTTTCGACATTGTCCGCAGCTATGAAAACCTTAGCCGCCAGGACCGGGTGTTTTATTTTATCGACCACCTCAACCTGCTTATCGAGGCCGGAGACGACCCGGCGGTAGCAACCACGGACTTAGACCTGCCCGCGGTGCAGGTGTTGACTATCCATAAGTCCAAGGGGCTGGAGTTCGATATCGTATTTATGGTTAGCCTGGTGCAGGGGCGTTTTCCCTGGCCGCGGCGCTCCGAGGCCCTGGAGGTCCCTGCGGCATTGATTAAAGGCGTTTTGCCCGCGGGGGATTTCCATATTCAGGAAGAGCGCCACTTGTTTTATGTGGGGATGACCCGCGCCCGTCGGGAGCTCATCTTTACCGCAGCAAAGGATTATGGCGGCAGCCGTTTGCGCCGTCCCAGCCGTTTTATCGCCGAGGCATTGGGGGAAGAGGCCAATGCCCTGTCTGCGGTTAAGTCCAGCAGCGCCCTGGAGGCGATTAAACGCAATGCCCCGCCGGCAGATAGCGCGGCAGCAAAAAAGGGGCGTTTTCCTCCCCGCGCCTTGTCCGCAGAGGGGATACTAAACCTTAGTTATTACCAAATCGACGATTACCTGACCTGCCCCCTGAAGTATAAATACATACACATCCTGCGCGTGCCGATAATGGACAACCATACGGTTATCTACGGCAAGGCAATGCATGAGGCGGTATTGGCATATTATCGGGTCAAAAAGCAGGGGGGGGTTGTCAGCGAGGCGGATGTCCTTGCCGCCTTCGACAACGCTTTTTCCGCCGAGGGCTTTTTGTCCGGGGAACATATCCAGCGACGTCGCCGCGCCGCCTATGCCGGGTTGCGGCGGTTCTTTCTCGCCGAGCAGCAGCGGGGGCGCCTGCCGGCTTATGTGGAGAAAGAGTTTTCCTTTGTCCTGGGCAACAACCGTATCAATGGCCGTTGGGACAGGCTGGATATAACCGATGGCCGGGCGGTGATCGTGGATTTCAAGACATCGGAGGTGAAGAAGCAAAAAGACGCCGACAAAAAGGCCAAAGACAACCTGCAGCTTACGATATACGCCCTAGCATACCAGGCGATAAACGGGGCGTTGCCCGAGGCCGTCCAGCTGTATTTTT
>JBHHYQ010000109.1:0-4069 GCA_046757595.1 Candidatus Omnitrophota bacterium | reverse complement strand
GATTACCAAACACGGCCTGACCCTGCCCTGTTTTATCAGGCGGCAGACCTCGAACAGGGCCGTAGGGGCATTGCCCACGACAACGATTGCCCCATGCATAATCCCCCCCGCCTTTTGCATCGCCGCTGCGCAGCGGGTTATCCCGGCCCTTTGCGCTGTCGCGGCAACCCCCTTGTCCTTAAGCAGGCAAACGACGCGGCAGGAAAACCTATCCCGGACCAGATCAGAGATACCGGCCTTAACCATCGTCGAATCGACGATGATATCTTGCCCGGCATTTATTGCCGCCAACCCCTGTTCGATAGCCCGGGGAGAAAACACCAGGCCGCGGGCATAAGCCAGATCCGCGCTGGCGTGGATTACCCGGGCAACAACTGCCCTTTTTTTCCGCGGCATCCCAAACCGGCGCAGATAGGCCCCGATGATGGCAAAACTTTTCTTCTCTATCTCTTTCGGCTTTATAAGCATTAGCGAAAGATTACCGAGGCTTAGCCTCGATGAGGCTAAGCCTCGGTAATCAAAGCCTCGGTAATCATTTACCCCTCCTGATAAATCCCCCGATAACCCTGGGTTTCCTGCGTGGGGAAAAATACCAGCTGGGCAACACGGGCGTTTTGTTTTATCTTAATCCCCCGGGGGTTGCCTACGACCAAAACAAACTCCCCCTTGCCCTTAAACCCGGCATCCCAAACCCCATGCTGCGTCCAGGCCCCCATTCGCAACAATGAACTGCGGCTAAAAGACAGGGCGGTCAAATCAAGAGGGAGGCATATGGTTTCGTTGGTCCGCACCTTATAGGCGCCCGGCGGCAATTCCCACCATCCGAATTTATCCCCGCATTGGGCCTTACGGGGGACAACCTCTTGTGTATCGGACAAGGCTCGCTGCTTGTTGGAAAAATCCAGTCTCCCCGCAGAGACAAAGCTAAATATCTGCCCGGCAGTAAGGTCAAACCCATTGGGGGTAAGCTGAGTCTTAAGATGTATGCACCCTTCGATTAATCCACCACCCCTTATCAATCTCTCTATCTGTTCTTTATTAAGCATAGTCGGCACCCCCCCAATCCTTTTCTCAGGCCACTCTAAAGGACAAAACCGGACAATTGCCTATTCGTAATTATTCGCAAGGAGGCCTTGGGATACTCCAGCCATTTACTCGGCCTTTTCATGCGCCGTCTTTGCTCTTTCCATCTGAACTCGTAACCGTCCAGCCTGCCGTCTCGTTCCTCCACCAAATCAACCTCGCTGCCGTCATAGGTTCTCCAGAAATACTGATTGGCATAGATGTTATGATATTGCCGGTATTTGATGCGCTCGACCAAAGCAAAATTCTCCCACAATGCCCCCACATCGGAACGGCTATCGAGAAAATTAAAGTTGTTGATTACGGCATTCCTTATCCCCAGGTCGTAAAAATATATCTTCTTCATCCGGGAAATCTCCCGCCGTTTATTCTTCCCGTATGCAGAGAGGCGAAAGATTACGAAGCTTTTCTCCAGCAAGTCGATATACCTTTCCACGGTTTTCTTGTCCACGCCGATAAGGCCGGCAAGCTCGCTATAAGACACCTCCGACCCTATCTGCAGGGCCAGGGCCCTGACTAGTTTGATTACCGGGTCCGCATTTCTTATCTGCCGAAATTCCAGCACATCCTTATAGAGATAGCTGGAATGCAGCTCCTGCAATAATTCCCTTTTTTCGTCGAACGAGCCCTGGCTGACAACCTCAGGATATGCCCCGAATATAAGCAGGCCTTCCAACCCTTTGTTTATCCGCAGCAAGTCTTTATCGGGATAAATCTCTTCCAGAGACAAAGGAAAAAGCCTATAGGTGTATTTCCTGCCCGTCAATGCCTCTTGGGTATTATGCAATAAGTTTATACTGGAAGACCCGCTGACGATTATTTGTTTTGTGTCTTTATAGTAATCGACCAGCAATTTTACAGTCTGGCCTATGCTGCTGACCTTTTGGCCCTCATCGATAAAGACGAATTTCGCATCCCCGATAAGCTGTTTCAAAAAATCCAGGTTTTTTTCCGTCAGCAGATTCCGCTCGTCGGGGTTGTCGCAATTGAAAGAGCGGCACCTTCCGGCTGCCTCCTCAATCAGCTGTTGCGCCAGAGTAGTCTTACCGGTCTGCCGGGCGCCGGTAATAATAACTGCCCTGGCCTTAAAAAATCTTTGCCGGATATGTTCTTTTAGTATTCGTTTATACATCTTTATGGGTAAATATGCGTAATTTGGGGACAATAATTCCTATTTTAGGCTGATTTATGGGATTTGTCAAGCTTTATTTGATCTCCAATCTTTACTAGTGAATTGTCCCTCATATTGCGACAGAAGTCAAATAAATATTCGTGGCAATTTGTGTAATTGGTGGCGAAAAATAAGGTCACCGGGTCACCAGTCACCGGGTCACTGATTTCGGTTCTCGGTCCTCGCTCTTGTTTTTCGCTTTTCGCTTTTCGCTTTTCGCTCTTTTCTATGGACACTTTGACACCCTGACACCTTGACACTTCCCTTCACCGCCCCAAGTATGCGCTCGAGGACTATTTGTCTTATCCTTGGGTCCTGGCCTAAATTTTCCGTATAGACAAAGGTTGTGTGGAGGTATTTCTTCTTCAGCCCCCGGATTACCCGGGGGATGTCCCGGCGCACATGGTTGCCGACAAAGAGGAAAAACGGGACGATGATTATCTTGCGGCAGCCTTTTTGGCATAAGGCCTTTACCGTCTCTTCCAGTCCCGGGCGGCAAAGCTGCAGATAAGCGGCCCGTGCGGGGAGGCCGATCTCGCGGCTAAGCATATCGGCTATCTTCCCTACCAGAGAGTTTGCCTTTTTGACCCTGCTGCCGTGGGCCAAGATGATCACGCCGGCATTATCTCCTTTTGTCTTTATCTCCGGCCGTTGCCCTGGCCGCGGGAAACCGCCTTTTGCAATCAGGGAAAATATCTTGTCTACTGTGTCTTTCTTGTGTATCCACAGGCAACCCTGGCAGGACCAGACCACAGCGCCATTTTTGGCGCTCAGCCATTCCCCGCCCCGCCTTTTATCCCCGCAGGGATAAAACGGGCAATAGCAGAATGCGCAGTCCTCGAGCCCGCTATGGCAGGGAAAATATTTACAATGCCGGTTTGTCCTTCGTATCATCAAAATATCAGGGTCTTTTTGAACTTATGCAGACGGGACCTTATCGCCTGTCTGGAGAGGGAAGATGTCCGTTCCGGGCCAAATCCTTCGACATTGAACGAGGAGAGGATTATGCCGTAGACAATTGCCCTTTTAAGCGCATCCTGGGTTATCTTGCGGCAGGAAGACAGGTAACCCATAAACCCTCCGGCAAAGGTATCTCCCGCGCCCGTAGGGTCGACGACATCCTCGACGGGAAAGGCAGGATAGGAAAATATAAACCGGTCGCAATAGAAAAACACCCCATGTTCTCCCTTTTTTATCACGATATAACGCGGGCCCATACGGCGCAGGGCGCGGGCCGCGCGCACGATATTGACCTCGCCGGACAGGTCTCGCGCCTCGCTAAGATTGGCGACAAAGATGTCCACGCGCTTCAACAGTCTCTTCAGCAACGGGCGCTTGCTTTCTATCCAATAGTTCATACTATCCAGAGCTACCAGGCGGGGAGAATGCAGCTTATCCAACAGGCGCATCTGTATATCGGGATCGATATTTGCCAGGAAGACATTGTCTATCTTCCGTTGATGCTCGGCTATCTGCGGCCTGAATAAAGACAAGACCCCCAGCTCCGTGCTTAAGGTAAGGGCGGTATCGAGGTCGCCCTTATACTCTCCGGACCAGCGAAAGGTCTTGCCCTCTCCCTGAACAAGGGAGGTAAGGGTAACGCCCTTTTTGCGCAGGAAATCTACATATCTTTGCGGGAAGTCTTTGCCGATAATTGCCACCAGTTCCACGCCGCTGAAAAAACGCGCGGCGAGAGAAAAATGCGCTGCCGAGCCGCCCAAAAGATTATTGCGTTGTCCCCGCGGGGTCTTGACCGTATCCAAGGCCACCGTGCCCAAGACGATTATATTATTTGTCATTTGTTGAGAGCTTCAG
>JBHHYQ010000108.1:0-4164 GCA_046757595.1 Candidatus Omnitrophota bacterium | reverse complement strand
ATCTTCGCCTTCAGCGCGCACTTTATCTCCCGCGCGACCTCGACAACCAACTCCTCCCCTTCCCCGACAAGAAAACAATCGAAAAACTCGGCCATGGGTTCGGGGTTGACACAGGCATATCCTCCGGCAATAACCAAAGGATGGGTTTCGTTGCGCTGCCGCGTCTTCAGGGGGATAGCGCAGAGATCGAGGATATTCAGGCAATTGAGAAAAGAAAGCTCATAGACCAAAGAAAATCCCAAGACATCGAATTCGTTCAGCGGGAGATCGGATTCCAAAGAGGTCAAAGGCAGGCCGCGGGCGCGCAAGATCTCATCTAAGTCATTACCCGGGGCAAAGGCCCTTTCGCAGGCAATGTCATCCTGCGAGTTCAGTAAGTGATAAATAATCCGATAGCCCAAATGGCTCATCCCCAGCTCATAGACCTCGGGAAAACACAAGGCAAACCTCAGGGCCACAGCGCGCAAGTCCTTCTTTACCACCCCCCACTCATTTCCCAGATAACGCCCCGGCTTATAAACCCGGGACAGAATATCCTCCTGCATATCGATTAAATCCCCTTAAGTTGACATCTGCGGTTCAACCGCAGATGTCAAAACACCACCCTGTTTTTGGCGATGCTCATTACTATCCCTATGCTCATAAATGTAATCAATGTGGATGTCCCGCCGTAACTAACCAGGGGCAGGGGTATGCCTACTACGGGCATCAGGCCAATGGTCATCGAGATATTCACCAGGACCTGGAAGGAGATAACCGCGACAATCCCGGATACCAAAAGCCGGGCAAAGGGGTCGCGCGTGGAATAGATAACCCTTATGCATTCCCGCAGCAAAAGCCAAAAAAGCAACAACAAGACCACCGCGCCCAAAAACCCGCAGGACTCCGCCAGGCAGCTAAATATAAAATCCGTATGCCGTTCCGGCAGGAAATCAAGCCTGTTCTGCGCCCCGGAAAGCCAGCCCTGGCCAAACAACCTCCCCGAACCCACGGCAATCTTGGACTGGATAATCGTATACCCCGCGCCCAAAGGGTCGATGTTGGGGTTTAAAAAAACCAACAACCTGTCTTTCTGATAAGGTCTGAGCAAGTGCCACAAGGCGGGAAGGGCCAGGCCTGCCAGGGCGCAAAGGAAAAAGAGCTGTCGCTTATTTACCCCGGCGACAAAGGCCAAAGAAAGAAAGATAAATCCGCAGATTATCGCCGTGCCTAAGTCGGGTTGATGCAAGATCAAAGCAAAGGGGACGGCAACCAATATCCCCGGGAAGATAAGGCTGCGCCAAAGGCCCAGCTGTTGGATACGCCAGCTTACCTGGCTGCTGCCTTGTTCGCTGTAATAACGCGCCAACAGCAAAACCAAAGAAAACTTTCCCAGCTCCGAAGGCTGAAAGTTAAGGCCAAAAACATCCAGCCACCTCTGGGCGCCAAAACGGCTGCGCCCAAAAACCAACACGACAAAAAGAAAAACGATGCTTAGGCCATAAAATATAAATGCCAGTCCGTAGAAACGGCGATAATCGAAACGGGAAAACAAAAACATCGCCGCCAAACCCAGGCCCACCCAGGCCAGCTGGCGGCCAAACACCCCCTCCCACCACAACATCCCGCTATTATAAGAGGCGCTGTAAACCGTCCACAACCCAATAAGGGAGATAATAGCGCCGATAATCGGTAAACGACGAATAGGCATCGATGCTTAATCAATAATCGATCTTCTCTCTTATGAGCCCCTCGAGCATCTCCCTGGCCACCACACAGGCCAGATGGCTGCTTCCTCCGTGCTCAAGAAACACGACAAAGGCTATCTTGGGGGTTTTCACCGGCGAAAACCCGGCAAACCAGGCATGCGAAGGCCTGCCGCGCACCTGGGCCGTGCCGGTCTTTCCGGCCACGCTCAATCCCGGGGCATCGAGGATATGCGCCGTCCCCTGTTCGCTTTTGACAACAGAGATCAACGCCTTTCTCAATATATCGAAACTACCCCGCCTCAGGGAAACCCGCTTCTTGCCTCGAGGCCGCTGAGGCGCATCGGCGATAGAAGACCCCTCGGTCAAATAAGGCCGCACGAGAAACCCGCCGTTGGCAAACACAGAGATCAAACGCGCTATCTGTATCGGGGTAACCAACAACGCCCCCTGGCCGATAGACATATTTGCCGTATCCCCGCTAAACCAGGCCTCGCCGCGCCGCCACCTCTTCCATCCGGGCGTAGGGACAACCCCTTCGACCTCGCCGGGGATATCCAGGCCGGTCTTCCTTCCCAGTCCGAATTTAAACGCATAGTCGGCAATATACGATACGCCGGCCTTGATTCCCGCGCGATAGAAAAACACATCGCAGGACTGGGCTATGGCCTGGATAAAATCGACCTTTTTATGCTCGCTCCAACAACCGAACTTCCGATTTCCAATCTTTAGGCCCCCCGAACAAAAAACGGTCATCTGGGCAATATCCCTTTTTGTCCCCAATGCCGCGGCCGCGGTGACCAGCTTAAATAAAGAGGCCGGGGGATAACGTCCCCTAATTGCCCGATTAAACAAAGGGGCGCTACGGGCATTAAGCAGGCGCATAATCTCCCGGCGCCTGCCGGCCATAAACACATTAGGGTCGTATGCCGGCTTGCTGACCATAGCCAATATCGCCCCGCTATAAGGATTAATAACTATAATACAGCCTTTCCTATGGCCTAAGGCATTATAGGCAATACGTTGAATGTCTAAATCTACGGTTAACCTTACATCCCGGCCATGCTCCGAAGGGCGCAACCCTAACAGCCCTACCATACGCCCGCGGCTGTCTACTTCTATCTGCATACCGCCCTCTTTGGCATGCAGATAGTTATCCTGGGCCTGCTCTATACCGGTATAGCCCACCAGGTCCTTTATCTTATAGCCGTAGGATTTGAGGCGGGACATCCGCGCCTCGTCGACCTCCCCCAGATAGCCGATTATGTGGGCAAACATATCTTTATACAGATAGCGTCGGCGCGGCCGCGCCTGGACAAAAACGCCAGGCAAAACGTCTTCACTTTCCCGCAGGGACAAGGCCTCCTTTTTGGTAATGTTATCTCTGACCATCACCCAGGCAAAGGGCGCGGTATACCCCCTGCGATATGCCCGTTCGAGGCTATGCTCGCTGGTATTCAAAATACGGGCCAAGGCCCCAAAGGTCGCTTTTTTGTCCCGCAGCTCCTGAGGGATAATCCGCACGGCAAAAGACAATCGGCTGTCCGCAAGCAACCTCCCCTTCCTATCTAAAATATTTCCTCGCCGCGCCGGACGGGGGATAAGGCGGATATGATTTTTGCGGCTCAGCCGATAATAGCCCTCTCCCCGGATTATTTGGATATGAAACAGGCTTATGGCAAGACAGATAAACCCCAAACACAACCCCCAAAAAAACAACCTAATGCGCATAATCGATTATTTCAACGCTTTGCCTTAAAGATCGCTGCCCAGTCGGTATCCGCTATGCTGATTTTTCCTGCAATAAAATTTTGTCATCCGGCCTAATCATCCCCCCCCTGAGGACGCGGGCAAAGATACCTCGTTTGGGCATAATGCAGTTGCCCAAGGTTTTATAAATATGGCAATAATTGTGGCACTCTTTTCCTATTTGGCTTACCCTAAGCACCGCCTTTTCCCCGATAATAATCCTGTCTCCAATGTTTATCCCGGACAGGTCTATGCCCAAAGTAGTAATATTCTCGGCAAAGTCTCCCGGCATAAATCTCGCGCCCCTTTTTTTTGCCCGGGCGCAGGCCTGTTGCCGGCAAATATCCTCCCAGGCCAAAAGGCTTACCTGCCTTAGGCCGCTGCCGAAATGGGCATCGCCCTGCGCCCCCAACCCCATTTTTAAACAAATATGGGGAACCGGATGCTTGGGGACACCTTTTGTCTGGCTTAAATTCAGAGAAAAGACTATTCCGGGCATAAGCCGTAACCTCCGTCGGTCATCGATGTAGCACCCGTCCGCTTCTCCCACCCTCTTTTTCCAACAAACGAACTGCAATACGCATATCTTTGTCTATGGATTTGCACATATCATAGACATTGAGCGCGGCAAGGGATACGGCGGTCAATGCCTCCATCTCATATCCCGTGCGTTCGCGGCCGCGGACCTCGGCCTCGATGCGCAAGACATCTTTATCTTGGCGCAGGGCAA
>JBHHYQ010000107.1:0-4194 GCA_046757595.1 Candidatus Omnitrophota bacterium | reverse complement strand
TAATAACGAGTTGTCACCACAAACTCAATCCCGCTTTTGTTTTGCCTTAGGCCAAAACGGCGTTTGATGCGGGCGGTAATTATCAACCTCCGGCCCGGCCTTACCTCAAACTCCTTCTCGGCAAACCCTTGCTCTGGCACGTTTATCCAACCTACTGTCTCCCGGCCGCCTAACTTAACCCGCGCCGCCTCGGCCCCCCGGGCCTTTGCCTTCCAGCGCATCTTAAGAAGGTGCGGGCCGGAAGAGACCTCTTTGTTAAATATCAAACTATCTCCCTTTGTCTTTATCGGCCCCTGATAAACCGGTTCTCCGTCCAACCAACACTCTAAGCGCGAGCCCTTATAATAGATATCCCCCCACCACTCGCTGGCGGCATCTATTTTTACCACCACCGCCACATTTGCCGAGGCGGCCTCGGAGGCAGATAATAGTCCATGGTCCATAGTCCATAGTCCATAGAATAATAAAGCAAATGCCAAAAACTTAAGTCGATAGAGCATAGTGTAGGTTCTGAGTTCTGAGAAATTTTTCTCTTATCAAAACGGCAAATAGACCTGGAGGATATAGTCATCGTCCTCTTCGTTGTTATAGATGTAGGCGGCGCGGATAAAGGCGACATCGGTCAGGCTATACTTTAGCCCCAGGCCGAGGTCGTAATTATCCTTAGTGCTTTGGCGGCCGTCGTCCCAGCGGTCGAACTGAACCTGCAGATCCAGTTTGTTGGGCCAGATCGCCCTATCCGCGCGCAGGAAATAGCCCCTTATCTGCCCCTCTCCGTCGACAAAATCCCGGCCGCCAGTAACCTCGCCGCTCAACTTAAGGCGCAGGGGCTTAACCTGCCAGGAAAAGTCCAGGCTGCCGCGGCGCTTATAAACCACCTGCGTCCCGTCCACGGCCCCGCCGTTGACCCCGATAGGCTCGCGCATATTCCGCGTCTTGGAGAGCCCATTAACAAACGGCCAACTGCGCCCCTCAAAATAAGAAAACCCCAAGCGAAACCCCTTAAACTCCCGGCTCAATCTCAGGATAACCGGTTTGGAATTATTGGTCTTACTCTGTTTAACAAACCCCAAAGATGCCCCGGAGGAATTAAACACCTCGTTCTTTATCGCATCCGGGCCGTTTACTACCGCCAGGCTATATTCTAAGTCCCAAGGGGGCAAAATATCCCTCGAACTCTACCCCTAAATCCGAGGCAAATCCGATATTCTTCTTCACCTGGGTATATAAAGGATTGAGCGGGGCATCCAACACCGCATCTATGCCATACTTATAACGAAACCTCCCTAACTTCAAAGATGAGTTTTTGGGCAAAAACGGGACATCGGAAAATATGGCATAGGCAAACCCGTGGTCATCCCCGACATTATTCACAAAGTCGTTGCTCTGCAGCAGCCACTCTCCCAAAAACGAGATATGTTCGCCGATATTCGTCGTCAACACCAGCTCATTAATATGCACAATCTCCCCCGGCACATCGCCGCCGATTACGCGAAAGCGGCTATCGAATGTCCCGCCAAAGTTAAGTCCGGAGCCAACCGCTGATACCCCGCCGGCCGTCTCCTGCGTCGGGGCTAAAGCCGGGGCGCTGAAATCGAAAGAGAACCCCTGTTGTGTCTTGTCTTTCTCGGGCCAGGCCGCCTCTTTCTTCTCGGGCGAAACCAACGGCTTGGCCGCGCCCGTCCCCGGATGCCCCTCATCTCCCTTGGCCTCTTCAATCAACTCCCGCACAAACCTATCCGCCTCATCCCGGCTAACGACATCTTTCTCCACCAACAACTCCATCAACTTGCGCGCCAACCTCTCCTCCGAGGCATAAGCCTTTGGCCCAACCACACAAAAGAATAACATAACGAACAACAAGATTGCCCCCACAGATCTAAACCTAATCATCACTCTCTCCCTCTATGAATAGACTAATGTTTAATCATAAACTACTATCCCCGCGATTCTTCCCTGCGCAAAAATGCCCGGGTCAGGCCGGCCTCTTCGAAGGTTACCTCGCCGGGAAAGGACTCTACCACCGGGGTCAACTTCCGGGTGCCCAAAGACAAAAATACCTGTTCTATTTTCCTACGTTTTGCCGGCTCGACAAAACAGTCTATGTCAACATCGTCTTTTTCCGCAATCAACTGCTCGATATGCCCCCTAATCGTAGACAGGGCGCGTTTGCGCCGGGCAGCAATGTCCTTCAGAGACAACCCCTGTTTCAGAAGGCGGTAGGTCTCATCTACGGTTCCCGACCCCGATGCCGCCGCCTGCTTAATACGGCCGGGTTGCCGCGCGAGAGGCTTAGCCTTTAAGGCCCCGGGGTTATCCCGGAGATATTCTTTTATCGCCCGGATAAACAGGTTGCCATATCTTCCAAGCTTGACCTCGCCCACACCGCTGATACCTGCCATCTCTCGCTCGTCCGCGGGATAATACCGGCACATCTCATAAAGCGTCTTGTCCGAGAATATCACGAACGGGGGGACATTTTCCCGGTCGGCCAATCCCTTTCTTATGGCCCGCAATTTGGCAAAAAGGCGAAGGTCGAAATCTCCCGCGTCCCCGGCCACGGCCTTTTTCTTCGCCTCCTCTCTCTTCAGCACCACTACCTTCCTGCGGCCGTTCAAGACATCGCCGGCGGCGCGGGAAAGCCTCAACACCGGATACTCACCGTCGTCCTGATATATAATCTCCTGGGCCATAAGCTCATCCAAAAGGAAAGACCAGTATCTTTTATCTTTGTGGCGGCCGGCGCCATAGGCCTTAAGATTGTCGTGGCCGAGCCGAAGGATACGTTTCGTCCGCGCCCCGCAAATGATATCCAGGGTATACCTAATGCCGAAACGTTGCCCGGCCTGCATTATCGCCGCTATGACCGCGCGGGCATCTTCCGTAGCCTCGACCTTTTCCGCGCTGCCGCTGCAGATGTCGCAGGCGCGGCAGTTTTCTTTTGCGTATCTTTCCCCAAAATACTCCAGGAGGCTGCGGCGCCGACAACGGTTGCGTTCGGCATAACGCACGACCTGGCTCAGCTTGCCCAGGGCCACGGAACGCTCCTTATCCCCCCCGATCTTATCGATAAAATACCTAATCTTGGGGATATCCCCCCGGCCAAACAACAACAGGCAATGCGCCGCCTCGCCGTCGCGCCCGGCCCGTCCCGTCTCCTGATAGTAACTTTCGATGTTTTTCGGCAGGTCGGCATGGATAACGAAACGGACATTGGATTTATCTATGCCCATCCCGAAGGCCACGGTGGCCACGATAACATCCGCCTCGTCGCGGCTAAAGGCCTCCTGGTTCATCCGACGCGTCCTCTCGTCCAGCCCGGCGTGATAGGGCAGGGCGCGGATACCACAGGAACGAAGAAACTGCGCCAGCTCCACAACCGAACTTCGCGTCGCGCGGTAGACAATCCCGCATTGGCCGGGGCGCTGCCGCAAAAACTCGACTACCTGCCTTCCGGGGTCGGCCTTTCTCTCTACATAATAAAAAAGATTGGGGCGGTCGAAAGACGCCCGCAGGACAAAAGGGTTATTCAGCCCCAGCCTCTCGATAATATCGGCCTGGACCTTAAACGTAGCCGTGGCCGTAAATGCGGCAACCGCAACACCGGGAAAAGACCTCTTGATACCGGAGAGGCTTAAATAATCGGGGCGAAAATCATGCCCCCACTCGGAGATACAATGCGCCTCGTCTACGGCAAACAGGGAAATAGGAATGCCCTTAAGCAGCTGCAAAAACTCCGGCCGGGCAAAACGTTCCGGGGCGATATAAAGCATCTCCAATCGGCCTGCGGCCAGCATCCTGCGGATATCCGCCGCCTCCGGCCCGGTCAAAGAACTGTTCATAAAGGCCGCGCGCAGGCCGTTCTGCGCCGCGGCATCCACCTGGTCTTTCATCAGGGAGATAAGCGGGCTGATAACCACCACCGTGCCGGAGAGCATCTTGGACGGCAGCTGATAACAAAGAGACTTCCCGCCCCCGGTAGGCATCACGGCAAAGACATCCCTGCCCCGCAGGATATTCTCGACAATCTCCCCCTGATAAGGACGAAAATCGCGAAACCCAAACACCTTCCTTATCAACCTTTGCGCTACCAACTGAACGCTTATAAGCCGTCTTTTGCCCGTATGCTGCGTTGCTCCTCCTTGACGTGCCACCGATGGGCACGCCTGCGTCGTCGCGCCTTGCCTACGGACA